>PFGG01000001.1 GCA_002783405.1 bacterium (Candidatus Blackallbacteria) CG13_big_fil_rev_8_21_14_2_50_49_14
ACAGAAGATTACTCAGAAGACTACCAGAAGAATACTTCAGAAGATTACTCAGAAGAAGAATTTAAAACCCCCTATATCCCCCAAGGGGAATTGAGCGCGGAAGAAAAATTCTTTTCTGATTCGGTTGAGGTTTCAAAACCAGAATCCCCCCTTCCCAAACAACCGGCTTTGAAAGATTTGCCAAAAAGTTCCGGGAGCACTGATGCCCCTGGCGCTTTTGCTCCGTTGCCCAAACACGACCCCGAAGGGTTTCGCGAATTCTGGGCCCAACATCCGCGCAAAGTAGGCCGCCAAAATGCCGTTCGGGCCTGGGACAAGATTAAGCCAAACCCAGAAACCAAGGGGCAAATCATGCATTCCTTGGGCTGGAATAAAGCCAACAATCCCCAGTGGACCAAAGACGGGGGGCAGTTCATTCCCCATCCGGCAACATGGCTCAATGGCTTGCGCTGGACCGATGAGCAAACCATCATTGCGCCAGAACAGCAATCAAGGCCCATGACGACGACTGAAAAAAATATTAAATTCCTTCGCGAATACCGACAAAAACACGGATTGGAGGCCTGAACATGGCAAGTATCGAAACGATTACCAAAATGCTCGAACGCTTTTCAATCGCCTTCAACATGCCCGAAATAACAGAAGCCGCGCTCGAAACTTGGGCTCTAGCTCTGGATGACATCAGCGACGAAATGGTGCAGGCCGCCACGGTGCATTTCATCAAGACCTGGGGCAGCCAATTCAACCGCAAACCCCGCCCCGGTGATATCCGCGAATTTCAGAGCCAAGCTTCAGAATCAAGCTGGGCAGATGCCTGGCAGGAAGTTCAGGCCCTATCACAAGCTTGCGTGCAGCCAGATAGCACGGTTGAATTTTCAAGCCCAGAAATCCGCCAGGCCTGCCAATCTGTCGGGGGCCTTCGCGCCGTCTTTGAGTGCGAGACAGATATGCTACCTGCCATTCGCGCCCAGTTTCGCGATGCTCTCAAGACCATCCGCGCCCAAAACCAGGCCCGGAATATTGTTCAGCGCGTAACAACTCCCCGTGTTGAGCTGCCCGGTATGGACGGCAAAACCATCATTCAGCTCAAACCAGGTCAAGCAGATATCTCCGATGAGCTTCATCGGACTATCAAGGTTTTACCCGAGCCAGAAGATGGAAACTGGCACGCCTATGCCAAGGCACAGCGCGAGCAAGCCCCCGTGGTTGACTTCGCCAAATTGATGGCGCGGAGGGCACTGTAATGCTGAGCTTAAAACAAATTGTTATGCCAGAACTCGACAGCATGACCCATTCTAAGCGACTTGAAGCGGTTTCTGACCTGATGAAATCCGCCAAGAATTCAAGCCCTCACAGCAAAAGCTATGAATGCCATTACTGCTTAGACACCCGATTTCTAGCTGTCTTTCCTGAATGGGTTGCAGACGGGGATTGCCTGGGCGTGACCATGGATGATATCGCGGTTTGCGAAAAAAGAGACGTGCGCCAGTGCTTCTTTGTCCCCTGCGACTGCCACCCTGGCCAGATTGCCGGGAAGGACATCAAGCGCTTTGCCAAATATTTTGGCCTCCCCATTTTTGAACATGACCTTGGCGCCTGGATTATTCAGTACCGCCGAGATATCGAATCGGCCCGCTTTGCCGAAGACGAAGCCCGCGCAGAAAAACAACGCAAAGAACAGGAACAAGCAGCGTGAAAAAATTTCTTTTTATCGACACCGAAACCAATGGGCTGCACGCTGATTACACCAAGCCCGGAACCGATACCGACAACTGGCCAAGATGCATCCAGCTTGCGTATGCTCTGACCACCGCCGAAAGCCCCAAAGACTCTCTCAAATGCGGGGACTGGGTAATCAAGCCAGACGGCTGGACTATACCCCCAAAAATCACGAACCTGACCGGCATCTCCATGGAGCGGGCTGAAACTGAGGGTGTACCCATCGCCTACGCTCTCGACACGTTTGCCTACGTTTATAGCCAGGCTGATTACATTGTTGCCCATAACCTCGAATTCGACTGGCCAGTTCTAACCGCGGAATACACCCGGCTGGGTCTCGAAGTGCCGACCGGCGCAATTGAGATTTGCACAATGAAAGCCCCCGAGGTTATCAACTTCTGTGCTATCCCTGCAGGCTCTGCACAGCGGTATCGGGGTCAAAAATACAAATGGCCCCGGCTTCAAGAGCTTCACAAAAAGCTGTTTGACCACGAATTTGAAGGGGCTCATGATGCAATGCGAGACATGGCCTCCCTGACCTATTGCTTCTTTGAGCTGGTAGAAATGGGGGTCTTGGCAATCTAATGCAACTCTCACTCAACGATTTTTTAACCCCAGCTGAGCGCCTGCCCGAACTGCTTGACCACCGCAAGCCCAAAAACCTGAAAGCTGACCGCTGGGCATTGGCCAAACCCCTGCTTCAATCTGCTCCAATCGTGACTGAAAACCCCGCCGAGTTCGAGCGGGTAATTGAATCCGTGCTCGACACCCTGGCTCTGAATCAAAAGCAGGGGCATGAGCGCATGATTGGACATACCGTGACCTGGGTGACAGGGGCGACATTGCCAAAGCCCAAGCACCACAAGGGCAAAATTTTGGCCGTCCTGTCCCCCGGCGCAAAGCGCGAAGACTGGATTCACCTCTTGCCTCCTGAGTTCGATGAAATGGGCAAACTGGTCAAAGGTATGGAGGACGCCCGCCAAATCGGCAAAGAGCGCAGCAAAGAGCTGAAAGCCCTGCGGGCAGAATGGAAGCGGCTATATAAGGCCGTCAAAGTCAATGCGAAAAATGGCGGGTACCTGGTCGCTGAAGAGGCCGAGGAGGGTGTTGTCTATCGCTGCATCGCTCCGCATCTGGTGCACAGGCAGGCAGAAAGCCAGACCCTTTTGCTGCAAAAGGGTCTGGCTGAGACAGCCACCGCCTCTCTGCCTGAGCCGGAGCAAACAGATAACACCCCGGCCCCTGTTTGTTCTAAACAAACACCCGAGGTCAGCCGCCTGCAAACGTTCGCAGAGCATGAATGGGTTTGCGATTTCTGCAGCTCAAAGATGCGTTTTAGATACACATCCGATATTGAAGTCGGCTTTGATTGTTCCAAAAACCCCAAACACTTGCTCAAAATTACCTACTCAGGAATGAATTGGTCAAATCATACTGGCGGTTTTTCCGGGCCACTGCCAGACATGCTCGGCAATTATTTCAAAGGCGAATTTAACGAGCGCCAAAAAGAACTTATTTTGCTGGCCTTTGACCTGCGGGGAGAAAAAACCGGCAATATCGAGGATGAACAATCCAGAAAACAGGTTTTTTTAGAGTCGGGAAAAGTGGTTAATCGGCATGTTGAGCGTACGCTGGAGATTTTGGCGCGGATTGACAAAGAAGAGGCCGAAGAAAGCCAGCCCAATAGCACACCCGTTTCGTCCCCAAGTGTCACAGCCCCAGAACCCGCCGCAAAAGTGATTCTGGGCAAACCGCTGGGCCGCTCACACCCCGGACTGGGCATCAATAAGCCAGTGTGCTTTTACTGTAAAGGCCAAGAAGAGCTAGAATATGCCGGCCTTTTTCCCAATGCAATCAAGAGCATGAATCACCACATTTGGCGCTGCAAAAAACAGCCGCGCCATCAACTGGTCTGCGCTGAAAAAGGGGATTGGTGGTACCAGTGGTGCGGGGGCGTCGGCTATGGCGTGACCTACGGAGTGCCAGAGCTTTGGATGTGGCGGGATATTTTCAAAGATGCCACTGGCCAAGAGCCCGAATTGACACCCGAGCCCGAAATCGATGTGCAAGGGCTCGAACTGGAAGCCCAAGACCTGCGCTTAAAGCTGAGAGAAGTTGACCGCAAGCGTGGCCTGGTTAAACAAGCATCTGATTTGAAGGCTGCAATTGATGCGGCTACAAACGAAATCAACCGGATTTGCATGCACGGGTATTCAGCATCCCTGGATGCAATGCTGGGGAGAAAACAGGTCTCTATTGACGCGATGCGTCGTGAGCTTGGGGCTCTAAATGAAGAAATTGGCTCAACGATTATCCCCGTGACCTGGCGCTGGGAAGAACGGCTTGCTGAGATTGAAAAGACTCTTGGCCAGGCCAAAGGGGGCCAATCATGAACCCCGACTTCTACCAGGGCCGCCTGGGCTATTGGCACTTTCACTGGGATGGTTACACATCCAGCCCCTACCACTCCTATGAGGCGGCAAAATTTGCTTACGCCGCATGGGCGACAGCGGGGAGGCCGGGCCATGGCTAGACTCAAGGCCTTTCTTGTTCGGGACGCCTTTGAGGGGTTCACGCAACTCATCTTTGCTGAAACATCAAGTAAAGCCCGCTATTTCGCGGCAAGTCGCAGCTTTTATGGTGATTTGGATTATGTCGATGCACGGGCTCGTCGTTTTCCGTCCGGAGATGTCGCCCTGAGAGAAGGAGCGATTGAACCCTACTGGGAGGATGACGAGAAAATATGCGGGGCCCTGGGCATGAGATATTCCTGCTTCGATTGCGAGACCGTTTACCCGGTCGGGGAGGACTGCCCCAATGGCTGCTAAATGTTCATCATGCAAAGCCCCCATCACCTGGCTCAAAACCGAAAACGGCAAATCCATGCCCGTCGATGGCCACCGCGAAATAAGCGGGCTCTGGGATAAAAAGCTCGGCTCGCACTGGGAGACGTGCCCCACGCGCAAGCAGCACAAGCGCCAGCCCCAAGAGCGCGTGCAGGACAGCCCTATTTTAACCAAGCCCTCACCTGATGGGGAGATTGACGGGGTTGAATATTACCTTGACCAAAACCCCTTTAACCGTCGCTGGTCGATTCGTTTTTTCTTCAAAAGCGGTGTACCAGCCGAGGCTTCTAATTTTAAAGAAGAGGCCGATGCAATTGCCTGGGCAGAGAAGCTGATTAAAGCGCCAGCTGAGCACCGGCTCACGCTCGAAGAGATTGATTCAATGGTAAGGGAGATTAAGGGTATGCACGGGCGCGAACGTGATGCGCTGCTCGCTGGCCTGGACCCATACGAAGCCATGAAGCCCAAGCCCGTCACTCCCCCTGCTCGCGCCAAAGTGGTCATCTATACCGATGGCTCAAATATCGGGCAGCCAGGTCCGGGCGGCTGGGCAGCGCTCTTGATTGGGGCTGATGGAACCAGAAAAGAACTGTCGGGCCCCATGGTCTCAGCAACGAATAACCAGGCCGAATTAACGGCTGTTATCAAAGGCCTTGAAGCGCTGCGAAAGCCGTGTAAAGTCAAGCTCTACAGTGACAGCAAATACGTGGTTGATGGCATCTCCCAGTATCTGAACAAATGGGTTCGCAATGGATGGAGAACCACGACCGGCGATGTCAAAAATCGTGAGCTGTGGGAGCAGGTTCACCAGCTCTGCCAGAAGCACGAGGTCAAAGCCCAGTGGGTCAGGGGCCACAATGGGCAGCCAGAAAATGAGCGGGTTGATGAATTGGCGGGTATTCAGTCGAGAGCAGAGAAGGAAAGACAAAAAGGAGAATTGGCGAATGTCTGAAGAAAGAACAATCTTAAACAGGGTTGCAATCGAGCGCCTGAAAAAAATCGAATCGAGAGCAACGCCGGGGCCGTGGACAAATTGCGAATATCAACCGAATCGAATCGAGGCGCAAGCGCAAACATGTCCTGACACAGGGCCGTCTATTTGCAACATTATTTATAGCGATGATTATTCAGACCGGCAATATGCAGACGCAAAGCTGATAACTGCTCTCAGGAATAATGCAATTCCCTTGCTTGAGGAATTGAGTGCTGAGAACGAGCGACTCAGAAAAGAATTGGAGGCCCTGCAGAAGAGCAGGGATGAGCAAGAAGGGGGAGAGCTCCCTTTCTGCTACGGTTGCCACAATTCGGGCGTAAACAGAGGCGGGGGTGATTGTCAGGATTGCGGATTTTCGAGCTACTGACGAAAGGAATTTGGTGGACTAAATTCTAAATTTGGTGCACCAAATCTCTATTTGCACCCTCAAAAAGCAAAAGACCCCCGGTTTAATCCGGGGGCTTTTTGCGAACTGGACCGCTTTGGCAATTATAAAAAGGGCCTCTTGGGCAACAATTACACCGACCTTTCAGCGGTCCTCAACCGTTCCGCGCAGAACGGCTGACCGTCACGCGCTACCGCAAACGCTATGCGAAGCAGCTTGCGAGAGCACGCAGTGATGGCTTTATTTCCTGTGCCTTTGCTGGCAAAGTAGGGATATAGGGGGCTGTTTTTTCGGGCACAATTGACAGCGGCCCGAAACAGTAAGAAACGAACTTGAGTCCGGCCCTGCCGCGAGATGCGGGCCCTGCCAATTTTCTTGCCCGAACTTTTAACAATCAAATTGAGCCCCGCCATTTTGAGCACCTGGGCCTTGTGACTGTACCCGCGCAAGTCCCCCAGCTCACCAAGTATGGAGGAAATACAGACCTCTCCCATGGCTGGAATATCCAAAAGCAAATGCCCGTAATCAATCCGAAGGATAGCGGCCTGCATCTGCGCTTTGAGTTCCAAAAGCTGTTCACGGGTGCGCTGAATCAAACGCACCAAAGCCGCGACCTCTCCTCCCGTCATCAACTGAGAATCGTTTTCAGCCTGGACCTTGGCCGAGGCATAAAGCGCCGCCTTGCGCTCTGGCGTTCCCCGGTACCCAAACACGCCTTTTAAGCTCTCGCAGAAAGCCTCTTCGCTCAATTGTAAAACACTTGCTGGACTGGGGAATTGAGAGAGAAACCTGATGGCCCCCACCTGCTTGAGCTTGAGAATGTTTTTCAGCTCTGGCCAGGTCAAATCTATTGCCCGATGCAGCCGGTTAAAAGCGGTTTGACGCTCAACAGTCACCCGCCGGTAAAGCTCGGAAATCTGGCGCAAATGGAGATACAAATCTGGCTGCTCTTGAAAACGGATTATCTTTCTGGGGTCTGCGCCAATATTGGCCAGCATTCTAGCGTCAAACTCATCGCTTTTAAGGTGCGTTCTTCCCAGTGATGCCGACTCATTTTTAACCGCATTGCAGGGAACCAGATAAACGGGCTTGCCTTTGCGGCTGAGCCAGGTGGCCAGCGGTCGGTGATAATGGCCCGTAGGCTCAAGACAGTACCCCGTCACACCTTGCATTTCAGACCAGCTCAACAATGCCTGAAAGCCCTGGGGTGTGTTGCTGAAATAGAATGGCTTTGAGCCCCGTGATTCCAGCGCGGCAACGTTCGTAAAGCGAGCGATATCTATACCCAAAATTTTACTCATGCGAGAATACTATACAATTCACGCAAAACAGTTTGAGACTGATATCACAACAAGGCTCAAACACAAACTGTTAGTGTGTCAGCACCATAAAGCTGTAATTATAATAGTAATTCGAAGTACGGGTATGCTCAGGCAGGGTG
>PFGG01000002.1 GCA_002783405.1 bacterium (Candidatus Blackallbacteria) CG13_big_fil_rev_8_21_14_2_50_49_14
ACCCTGCTCTATGCCTCTGTTCTTGCTTTTCTCAACTGAACTCAAAAATTCAGTCTTTCATTCTGAAGCACTGCATATTGTGCCGCAATCTTGAATCCAATTAAAAAAAAATATATGATGGCAATAATTCCTGTTTTGCATTCTCACAGATCTGTATAAGAACGCCTTTTGTGGAGTTATACAGAAAGCGATGAATTCTCCCAAAAGTGGAGTTATACAGAAAGCGGGTCATTCTTCACGGATTATATCTTGAGGTGGATAATTCTCCGAAAAGTGGGGTTATACGGAAACAGGATAAGTTGAGTTTGGGCGTGTTAGATAGACATTGAGATTTGTTTGGAAAACACTATTTATCGCTGATTGGGGGGGCAAAGTGGAGTTATACCGCAAGGCTGAAAAGCTGATGGAGATTTGTGTTGAGAAGGGATGCTGGGGGTGGTGATGGAATTATCCAGGGGCTGGATAATCACTTGTTGCGGCGGGCTTGTGCGGGCAAAACCCAGTCATAATGCGCGTTTTAGGCTTGCAAAACAATGCGAATGAGGTGAAAAATTCGACTATGACTCAATTTGAGGCAAATAAGAAAAAACTAGATTTTAGGCCCTGCGCCGCGCAACTAACTCACTCACTTGACTTCGCAAGTGGTGTTGAAGAGACTTAATGATTGTATTTCCAGAAAGTAATTTTAAGCAAGAATAAATATTAGAATCTTGAGGTTTGATTGTGACAAATATTAATTCTAATTCTGTAAAAGTAAATCAAGATGTATTTAATGCACTTAAAGCGGTTAAAAATCCTACAGAAATAATGAAACAAGAAGCATTAAATATTAGAAATGCCATATTAAAAGATGGTAAGGTAGATTCTAATGAGCAAATTTTATTAAATAAATTAACAGCTAATAGTAACTCTGTTCGAGTTTCAACTACCAATACAGCAGGGTTTGAACCCAATACTTTAACTTTCTCTGGAGCTACAGGTGAAAGTAAATTTATACTTCAAGAGTTAAGCCAAGTAGGGAGTCGCTATGAAGATATAAAGCCTTCTGAAGGTATGAGCTGGAAAAGAAAACTGGGTTTAGCTACAGATATAACTGGAATTATTGATCCTTCACCTATTTCTGATGGGATCTCTGCTGGTATAAGTATAAGTGATGGTGACTGGGTCGGAGCAGGACTATCTGTAGCATCTATCTTTCCATATATTGGTGACGCTGCAGCTAAGCCGATAAAAATTTTTAAAGAGCTGTTGGAAAATTTTCCCAATATTAAACGAGTAATAAAAAGTGTTGATGATATACCAAGATTATTCAAAAATCTTGAAAAGCTTGGGCCGGGCATAAAAAATCCAACAAAAGTAGTAAATATACTAAATACAATGGATAATATGCATAAGGCTGCTGCAAATGCATATAAGAATGAAAAATGGTTAAAAGCAGCAAAAAAGTTTGATCTTCCAACTGATGGGCCGATACCATTTGTTCCTCCTAAACGCTGGGATGCCAATAATCCAATTAAAACTCCTCAAAATGGTTTTATGGATGCTTTTGGTAATGAGTGGCGAAAAGGGCCATCAAGAACGGCTGGAGAAACATTTGAATGGGATGTTATTCCTAAGAATAAAAGTAGTGGAATTGCAGACTTATCTAGAGATGGAAGTCATGTAAATATCTCTTTAACAGGAGATGTAACTCATAGATAATGAATAAATTTCATGTAATTATAAGAATATTTATAAAAAAAGTGACATTAGATGAAATTGATGTGGTCTCAACATTAAATGTTTTGTTAGGATCTAAAATAGAACAATTTTCAACAGAAATTTATCATAATGATAGTAACTATGTTATTTTTTCCGGGTTGTCTCCAATTTTCGAAACTTCCCCCAATAATGCATTATCTATAATAGCCAATAAATTAGGAAAAGGGTGGATTTTTACATTAGGAGATTCAGAACAAGACTTTTCTGGGGATGCTATCTGGAATCCTACTGATCAAAACAGTTTTGTTTTTTCTGACGTATTATTTGCTAATTTGGGCATTTACCATAAGGACTGATCTTTACTGCCCCGCAACCATGCCCTTCAACCTGTCTTGCTACGCAGCGCAGGTTAAGGGCGGGTCGTTGGCCGGACAAGCCGAGGTTGTAAGCGAAAAATGGCGGGAATTGCAACTCGGACAAGTGGCGCTTTTGAACCAGATTAAAAAAATCAGAAATAGGGAATATTATTTTAGGGTTTCGGCTTGCCGGCCAACAAAATTAACTCTCTTGGCTTCGCAAGAGGTTAGAGAATACAGATTGTTAAAGAACTGAAATTGGGGAGAAAGGAATTCCATGTGCTAGACTTCGCAACACTCACCCAAGCCAGACAAGGGTTACAAAAATCAGACAGTCTACGTCACCAGCAGTCAGCGGAGCTCTATGCCCAAGGCCGCCAATTGATTCGTGAGGCCATCAAGCAAGCGGTGGATAAAACAAAGCTCAAGCAAGCCACAGATTGTTTTGCAAAAGGGATTCAAGCGAATTACAAAAATCCAGCCAATTATTTCGGAATGGGCTTTCTGTTTTTGTTAATTGCACAACCCCGACAAGCCCTGCCCTATCTTAAAGCGGGGCTGGATCTTGAGCCTGGATCAGAGCTGGGAAAAGAACTTTTGCAACAGGCTCAAAAAGGTCAACCCAAGACCGCCCAAAAACCACTTGAACCCCAATCGGCCCAGTTTGCTAAACCTGCTGCAGAAATGGACTTCGATGATTTGTATGACAGTACAGAAGCCGCCATCATGCTGTTTCTGAAGCAGATTATGACCGATGAGGTTTTGGGATTTGCTCCCTCGCCGAATCCCAAGCAGCTTGCTTTATTACAATCTAAGCTGAAACTATTTCAAGAGAAAACACAAGAATTCAGTCAACGTCTTCACATTCTCGATCAGGAAATGGAAGTCACTGATTTAAGAAAGCAGTTGAGCGCCATCGATAAAGCACTCCAACGGATTATCTCTCTGAGTCAGCTCTTTGAACAGTTTATTGAAATTCATCAGGATATTCAAAAGCACACGGATATAACCGATGAAATTATGGCTGAATCCCAAGCCACAGACGATCCCAATGATATCGAAGTCTTAGAAGAAAACCTTCAGGTTCTCTTGGATCACTGTGATAGTGTGGCGGATCGTTTGGATGAAATGGATGCAAAAAAAATCAACATCCACCCATTGCAGACGCCTTATCAGCATTATGCTGAACAATTGGAACGCTTTCAGGATGTGCTGGAAGAGACGATCGAACGCTTAAAATCTGCCTAAGAGAGGAATTTATATATGCCAGGTCCCGTTGGAAGTTCTGTTAGTTTTACACCTGCCGCTCCCCCACAGCCGCTAGTAGGAGCAACAAAAGCATCTTCGGTGGCTCCTGCTGCCAAGACAGGTCAATCCCAACAGCCCAAAGTACCTCCTACTGGCATAATGCACCCCAGTGGGGTAGGAACACCAACGGGAGCTGTCAATGCCAGTCAGGATAGCCAGAAGCTCCAGCAAATATTGGGACAAATGCCTCCTGAACGCTTGGTGGCACAATTCAAAGACATGTGTCAGCAAATTCGAGAAGAGTATGGAGCCACAGAGACACAGTCAACAGAGGCTCATCAAGAACCCAAGTTAAAACCAGTATCACAGCATCAGGTCTTGAATTTGGAAAAAGGGGATACGACTGTAACTGAGAGTTCCCGTTCAGTGGTTCTGCAAGACAATGGTTCGGCGTTTGCCCCTGAGCGTTTAACAGAAAAATCCACCTTAGAGCTTGTAGGGCATGGATCATCTGACGGAAAAACTCTAGGCGGTAAAACGCCACTAGAAGTGGCTTCCATGCTGAAGAATGCTGGAATTACCCAGTTAGGGATATTGGATCTTAAAAGTTGCCATTCGTCCAGTTTTAAAACGGCATTGGTGGGCGCTCTCAAAGATGCAGGCATCCATGTAGGTGAGGTAAGAAGCTATGAAGGTGAGATCGCTATCAATCATAATACTGGAAAAGTAATTCAAGGCCATGGCTTAGATTTGATGGAAAGACACGATGGAACGTTAGGGCATACAACGAAGGACCATAAGGCAATACGTTCACGACTTGAAGCATTAAGAAAGAAGATGGCAAAAAAATTATCTCCTAAAAGCCTAAGCTCTATGCTGCCAAAATTTAAAGAGGCTGCTATTGCAATTAACAACGTTGAAAGTCAACCTGGACGCAGCACAATTTCATTACAGGTATTAAGGATAAAAAGTGTTCATAAAATTCTAGTTTCAAGCAGTCGCCGTAAATTAAGCGGGGCTCAGTTAAGGGTTTTACCCAAAGGATTCCTTGTGTTTGAAAGAAAAACTGGAGTGGGTGAGAAAAGACATGCTGAAGAAGGCCCAATAGACTATGTAGTGAAGAGAAAGCTTGCTATGCGATTAATTGCTCCAAGCAAACGTTTTTGTGGAAAAGGAAAAGGCAGAAAAAGTTGCCATGGTCATGTGAAATCGGTTGTATCAACACAACCAAATCAATTTAAAGGCTTAGTATATGATAGTTCGTTTGTAAACACAAATAATCAAAGAAGACATCCAACAAAAGAGTCTACTTTGCGAGCTATTACATATGAAGTCACAAATCCAGGGACATTTACAAAAAATCCTGTATTGAAAAAGCGGGATGAAGTATAATTTTATTTAATTTATTGGAGAAAACCCTAGTATATGAGCTCACATTTAGAAGTGCTTAAAAATATTTTTCTTGAACTTGATCAAGAGGCAATACTTGAGCCCCCTAATGAAAACACTCCTTATGAACAGTTGTGCATACACCTTTATAATGAAGATACAGATCACGAAGATACTGAGCCCTTATTAGCGGTTTTAGTATTACTCAATGAAATGATTAGTATTGAAAAATCCGCAAATGAAGATCAACTGGATATTTTGCAAATATCAGTTGTTGTTTCATTGGGGTTGTCTGAAGAAAATAAATATCAAATCAGTTATTTATTGCATAAAATCAACAAAAATATTCCATTAGGATATTTTTGCATTACAGATGATGACGATATCTTTTTTAAATATAGTTTACTTAGCCAAATGAGTGATTCAGATAAGCCCCAAAACTATTTTGATCCCGTTTTGATAATTGATTGCCTTGGATTTATTTCTGAAGCAATTTTTGGAATCAGGTCTGTACTAGTTAACCATTTACAGGGAAAAATTCAAATGAACGAAGTTTTGGGATTCATTGAGTAATGATACCAAATTATTCATAGATTATCGGTTAGGAAGCAAAAGCTAGGCATAATGCAGGTTTCTTCAAATTGACTTTATCAAAGGCTGTTGGTCGATGAGGGTTTGAAAAGCCCATTCATCGGTTAGCGAGCCTATAGAGAAAGTCTCTCAAACGCTTGAAAATATGATGAACTTATCCCACTAATCTGACTTGAATTCAGTTGGGTTGAACAGAAAGTGTTGCTGGGTGGGGTTTAGATGATTGAGAGGAGTGGATTTGGTAGAAAAGATGCGGATTTGGGGTTGAAAAAAAGCTCGTTTTTGAGATATGAATAATCAAAAACGAGCCCAAATCATGATATAGTGCTCCCCATTGTCAAGACAGCAAATCATGCAACTTTAACTCCCT
>PFGG01000003.1 GCA_002783405.1 bacterium (Candidatus Blackallbacteria) CG13_big_fil_rev_8_21_14_2_50_49_14
TAATGTACTCAATGTATTTTTTTAAAATCTTGTCGTTTAACCGCATATAACTGCCATATGTTTTGAGAGATTTTTTGTCTATATGCAAAACGTCATTCAAAATGAACTTAATCGATTCCTCACACATAACGTTGTCATGATTGGGAACCAAAAGGCGGGTGAACCAATTGTAAAGGGCGATCTCATACTTACTCTTGAAGGAATAGACTCCTTTACGGGTAATGTAAGCATAGATAATTGGGTCTTTTAATTTCTCCCAAACAGGCTCTGTAAATTCAAATGAAATCACGCCATTGTTTAGCTCAGATGGGCCCAAAATTTGAGCCATACGCCAGCCAGGATTATTGTCTTGTCTGTGTATATTGAAATCCAGCACCGTTTCCATGAGGGTCTTAACGTACTCACGCAGTGCTTCATAATTGTTGCTGGAGATACCAATTTCGCTCATAACTTCCCGTACGGGCATCTGAAACTGACGCTGATTTTGAATCTTTCCTTTGGTCAGACTTACTAGGGCAACAAATGTCTTGTATGCCCCAACCTCCATTAATTTGTTGGTATCTAAGAAACCAACCGCCATTCTGAGATACTCAGCATCAATCTTGGCCATGGACTTATTATTAAGCATTAAAAAGAGGGTATCTTCGTTTTCGCTCATGTGACTCCCTGACCTTTTGTTTTTCAAAAAAACAGTTCCTCTACAGGGTCTCATTAAAAACACATTCAGTCAAGAGTCGTGGTGTTTTTAATCACCATACGAAAATATAGATTGGGATGTTTTTTATTTCAAATTTGTCAGATCCCAAAGATGGTGTTTTAAACCTTTGTATCTATCTGGCAAGTCGCCTCAAACTTAGTAAAAAAGCTAATTTTAGAGAGACCGATCCATAAAATACAGGTTTAAAAGGGAATATATCCCAAAGACGGTGTTTCTATTTTCTGCTTCGGAAGTCAAACATGACCAAAAGCTACATATAGAGCTTCATATCCACCTATAGCACTTCCATCCCAAAGATGGTGTTGCTTCATCCCAAAGACGGTGTTGCTTCATCCCAAAGATGGTGTTTTTTCATCCCAAAGATGGTGTTTTTTCATCCCAAAGACGGTGTTTTTATTCAGATCTCTGGATCGCCAAAATGATTGCTACAAGCGGGTTTCCAGGATCGGCAATTTTCCCTCTTAAATTCTTTAAATATTTTAAATATTGATCAACATCACGCGCATGCGCGCGCGAGAATGATGATTTATAAGAACTTTTTCTAAGACAAAAACCAAAGACAACAGCAAAAACCAAAGGCCACGGAGAGCCATTCTAAGTGGGCTAAAATACGCTGAAGGGTACTTAAAAGCATTTCGGTACTCGAAAGGTATCCGACAGGCCTTAAAAACGATTTAAACACTTTTTTGTTTAAGGGAGTGTTCTTGATTTTTCAAAATGCTTTGGTTCTGTATCGAAATAAATTTTAAGCATTTTAAATTCTTCCATTGAATAGTTATTCTTTAAAACAGTAAACCAGTGGAGCATAAAAGTCCCCGAATGAACGGTTCGCCTCGCTTACCGTTGTCATACCCTTAATTGACAGAACATCTAAAAAATTTTCCTGGAGCGGGTATGACGGAATAGCAAGTTTGCAATTTCGCACGAACATGATATGTTAGTGGTAGGCGGCAGGGCAAAATTGCAACTTGCCAGTGGGGGATGCCCCCTCTGGACTCCCCCTGAAACAGCGCTTAAAAACAGGTCTGAAGTGAACAGACTGCACAATAGACTGTTTTACGCAGCGCATTTAATTTGTGATTTTTTTGCAATGGATGGTACCTATGCAGGATCGACAAACGTACATGGAAAAGTATCGGGAAGAGTATAAGGAACGGAAGCGACGAGTAACCGTTACCATGACCCCCGATGAATATGAATTGATCTGTCTGGAAGCAACCCAGGCAGGGAAGAGTGTTCCTGAAACCATGAAAGAAATGGCACTAAGGTACAAGAGCACGGTGCCCCTTGTGCCCCAAGCCAACCAAGAGCTGGCTCATGAGTTGCGTCTTCTTGTGCGCAACATGGCCAATAACATAAACCAAATCGCACACAATATGAACCTGAACCGACATTTGTATGGCCCAGAGGCCAATATGCACGCCCACAGGGTACTCAAAAATCTGGAAGACAAGCTCATGATTCTTGAGGAAGAAGTGAGCAGTGTCTTCTTGCTTCATGGCAAATGATTATTAAGTCACTTTCGCGCAAAAGCGCAAGTTACGATCAGTTGCTGGAATATATGCAGCGGGGAAGTGTTCAGGACTTTACCGTATTTCATAATCTTTACCGAAATGTTGAGAAAGACAGAATTATCCAAGAGTTTGAACTCATGGGGGAGCAACTGCCGCCACGCAAAAACGGCAATATGCTTTACCATGAAATTTTAAGTTTGCAGCGCCAGGAAGGGGTTGACCTGGAGCAACAGAAACAAGCGTTGTACACCATGGTGCAGCAGTACCTCCAAGAACGGGCACCTGGTCAACTGGGGTATGGTTGTATGCACGTTGAAAAAGAACACCTACATATTCACTTGATGCTGAGCCCCAATAGTTTGGATCGTCCGGCCAAACGTGTCAGGCTGACCAAGTCCCAACTGTGGGAAATCCAGGGGCGCATGGAAATGTTTTTACAAGAGCGCTGGCCAGAACTGAAGGAGCGCAGTTTGTATTCCCGCAGTGCGCCCCCAGCTCTCAAGAAAAAAGACAGGGAATTCCAGCTGGAGCAGAGGACTGGTAAGCCTTCCGTGAAGAGCCAGGTAAAAGAAAAACTTGAAGTCATGCTTGAGCAGAGTACGACCCAAGCAACCCTGACGGCCAGACTGGCAGAACAAGATATGGAGCTGGAAATCAGAGGCAAAAATCCAGTCGTCATTGCCGCTGGTCGCCGCTACCGGCTTCGCACCTTGGGGCTTTTACCCGCCTATGAACGGGTACTGGTACTCGATGGCTTGGCCGAACAGATGAAGACACATGGCAACCCTGCCATTCCTCCCCCTGCGGCCACTGACACGCCCCCACAGAAAGCCCCTCAAGCTCAAGCATTACCAGAGCCCAGCGCTCCAAGTGCTGATGCTCTTACCCAACCAACTCAAGTGCCAGAACAGAAGTACCAGGCATCTCCTGTTCAACCACGCCAAGAGAAAAAGCCTGAAGCCCAGATAACTTATTCTGAGCCCAAAGCACCCTCACAGATTCAAGATACAACTCAGAAATCCAAAACAGGATTCTGGAATCAAATTCGTGATACCGCTGGAAAAGCCCAAAATGCCGTCAAGGAATTTCGAGACGACTTCCACAAGGCATTGGAACAACATGCCCAAAGTAAAAGCATTCAAAGTAAGGAGGAGCCAGTTGTGCCCCCGCCAAGTAAAGATGACGATGAAAAACGACGGGTTGAAGAACGCTTGGCCCGTCTCAAGAAAGCCAGGGAAAAAGAGCTACCCCAACGCTCTGAACGTCGCCAGGAGAGGGAAGTGCGTTCCGTGCAACGGGATGAAACTAGAAAACGTGACCAGGCTACTCCCAATCGCCAGGAGCCCCGTACTCAACCTATGGATCGTGAATCACAGGAACGCCTTGAACGGCTACGCAAAATGCGCGAAAAAAAGGGCAGGCAAGACCGTGAACGTGGTTGGGAGCGGGATTAAGGTTTTTCTTGAGGAAAAGGCAAAATTTGTTACTCTAGATAAAGACGACACAAACATAACAAGCGGACAATATGGAAATTTTAATTGGCCTGGTTCTCATGGGAGCTGTGGCTGCTGGAGCGGTATCTATTATGGATAAAGGAACTGGTATCATTTCTGGGCCTTTGCGCTTTTTTAAGCTGGTTTCTGGCCCCATGGCTTGGCTTTTCTTTCCACATGAAAAGCCCAAGGGAGCACGTTTCCTGAAAGACGATGAGATTGCCGAGATTCTGAAACCGAAAAACAAAGGGCTGCTGATTGATGGTAAACAAGGCCGCATTACCCCTGAAGTAAGCTATAAAAATGCTATCATCATTGCTCAAATCGGGGCAGGGAAGACCCGCCGGTATGTGATGCCCAATATTTTAACCCAGGACAATTGTTCCTTTGTCATTACCGACCCAGCGGGCGAATTGTATGCCAATACAGCCGGTGACCTTGCTAAACGGGGGTACAAAATCTATGTACTCAACCCTTCTGATCCGATGCAAAGCAACCGCTATAACCCCCTCAAGCGAGCATCTAGCTATACCCAATTTCAAGAAGTTGCAGCCGTCTTGGTGGATTCAGCTGCAACTGGCCAAACCGCAGATGGAGGCTTTTGGAACAATGGGGCCAAAGAACTGATTGAATTGTTCATTGCCTGTTTGTACCGCTATGGGAAGAGCCACAAGTTCACCTATCACTTGCCGAATGTTTACCAGCTGCTGCAACGGCTGTTTGATGCTGATGTTATGGATACCTTTGTAGCTCAATATGCCCCTGATGAAAGTTACGTTGACCGCTATGCTTCTCTGATTTCAGGGCAAAATGAGAAGACTGTGCAGGGCTATCTTTCAACGGCTTTGAATGCCATGAAAAGTGTGGGCAATCCTGATATGGCCCAGCTCTTCGTCAATGATGACTTTCGTTTTTCCCTGCTGCGCAAAGAAAAAACGGCCATCTTCTTAATTGTACCGGCTGACCGTATTGCGCCCTACAGCTATGTGATGAATCTGTTTTACTCCCAGCTCTTCACTTCTGTGATGCGCAGCTTAGACCCCAATGATTTGCCGTTTTATGCCATTCTGGATGAGTTTGGGCACTACAATATCCCCCATTTTGAAACCACGATGACCACCGCCCGCAAGTACAAAGTCTCTATCTCTCTGATTTTGCAAAGCGTTCATCAGCTTTACAAGCACTACGGGGAGCATGGCGCAAAAATTATTATGGGTGGAGGCATTGCCACCAGAATTTTTTACTCAGGCATGGATTTAGAGACTGCCAGCATGGTTGAGAAAATGTTGGGCAAAGTGCAGGTTGTTCAAAAGACCAGAGGAGGTGAAAAGCATGTGCGGGAAGAAAACCTCATGAATGCTGATCGCCTGATGCGCATTGAGGATAACCAGGCCATTGTTTTGACAGGGAACAAAGAGCCCATGATGCTCACCACCCACCTGGTACATGATCAGCGCGACTTTGTACGGCGGATGCAGGTTCCACATCCGCCATTGCCGAGCAAGAGACCCTTAAAGATCCAAAGAGTCGAGTTTAACAGTAAAAAGAAGTGATCTTGGTTCTGGGACTTTTACTGTGCCTTCCATTCATCAATTTTCCATTCACCGTTTTCAAGCACCAGAGTCGCTTGAATCCTATATGGCTCAACCCCTGAGCGGTCAGCCTTTGTAACATCGGCCCTGAAATTAACCCTGACGACCGTATTACCACTCTCATAACTGGGAGCAGAGAAGTCAGATAAATTCATACCCGCTTGGTTTTTAAAGAGTTTGTCATAGTAAGCGGTTTCACTCGCCAGATACTTTTTTTCTCGCTTTGCTTCCTGAGAAAACATCTGATAGGCCCCACTTGAATCCCCTGACGAACACGCCCTTGCATAGGCATGTAGCTGATCAATTGGATTTTGGCTACTTACCGCCGTCTGTACTTGGCGGGGACGCGGAAGAGAAAAGCCTCCTTGTGGCTGATAGTAACTGGCCAGCAACCAAATCAGACAGGCGTATCCAACAGCGGCAAGCTCTGGCCCAGTAGAAGGGAAGAGAGCAGCCCCGCCCCATATCCGGCACCAGCGGCGGTCTTCATCCAGAACAAGCAAGGGGCGGATTCGCCAACTTTTGACCAATTGACCTGACTTTTTAGGCATCAGGACGCACAGTTCATACCAGCCGCCGCGATCCGCTCTGAACAGCTCTGTGGTACGCCACAACCAGGCATACTTGAATTCATCACTAATTTTCAGCCCGTTTCCGTACTCTCCCACATGGCGATAATCTTTTGGCAGTGTAGGAATCGGACGCATTAAAAACAATGTGACACGGGCCATGACAATCAAAGGGTAATTGCTCCCTCGGGCATAGTGATCAGCTACATTCTCTTGAAGACCAAAGTAAATACCACGGCCCGCATAATCACCAGTTCCGACATACCACATACCCTTCTGAAAAATAGTCGGGTTTTCTTTGTCAGGGTCTGGCCGCCCCACATTGGCAGCATCTGTCCCATGAAAGCCTGTGACTGTGGTAAAGACGGTATCCAGGGCCACCATACAGAGGGATTGCACAATGATGCGAACGTTTTGAAGCAGAAAAATGACCAGGCGGACAGGGAAGAAAGCGGCTACTTTAAATGTGCGCCGCCAACCATAGCTTTGCCGGTATGTTTTGGATTCGGGGTAAAACAAATCCATCAAGGCAATGGTGACAGAGAAACTGAGAAACACCAAAAAATCAAAATATACAGCGGTTATGAAGCGCACGGGTGTCATGTAAATGTATAGATAGCCCCAGTAAAGTAACCTCAAGGGCAAAAACAGAAAAAAGACAGGTCTGGAGACCCCTTTGTTATAGTCCCGCAGCCAAGGCACCCACCGGCCAGGGTATTGATAGGCCCAAAGCAACCAATTGAGAAAGAAAAAGGGTTTACGCCAGCTCCAGATTAAAGCGGGAATACTTCGAAGAAGAGTGCGTGCAGCATCAACACTCAGAGAGAACAGCTTGGAAACAATAAGAAAAATCCAGTATAGGACATATAGCCAAAGAATTGCGCCTATTATGTATTCCACTGAGAGCCTCCAGCTCTTTTTTGATCAGTGTATCAAGCAAACTTGACGCTTTCCAGATCAGTTGCTTTTTGAATGCAAACTGATATGATTTCAGCGCTCATTTCATAACGTAATGAATATGGCTCTCAATATCCCCCAGGACGCAGATGCTTTCGATTATGGTTACAGCAAAGGTTTTGAAGATTACATGGTCGGCAATACACGAGAACAGATTAAACAGAACGGGTCTCAAATCGCAGTGGCTTATGCTTTGGGCTATGAGCTGGGTTATGACCATGCGGTGGCCTATCTTCGCAACAGGGAAGAAGCATATCAGCCAAATTAAAGTTCGCGCTCTGGGCCACTACGCCCCCGTTTTTTCCTGAGTGATCGGAGCCGGTTCATGCGCCGGTTTATTTGCTCCTCAGGGTTTTCCTGTTGTTGACTGGCTTGGCGCGATTCACTTTGCAGACGAGATTTTCGCACAGCGGCTTCATACCCCTGATGATACGCCTGGACATAGCGTTCTACGTCCTGAGACCGCATCATCACCATCTTGCCCAGGTTTTTTAGGGCGTGGGGTTTGCGTTTTTTTCCAGCTTTATAGTCGTCAAATCCCTGGTTGTAGCCATCTGCATAGGGATCGGTTTTATTCACCATAAACCTCCCTATGCAATTTCATTCTTGACACTATTTTAACACCTCCACAACAACGGAAAAGGTTACCTGTGGTCGGCAGACTGCCTGCGGCAGATCTCCCAACCACAGGTTCAATAAGAGGGGCTTACTTTACTTTTTCCCAGAATTGAATAGAGTTTTAATGCCTATCTTCATGATGAGGCAAATCTCAAGAAAGGAGGTATCCCCTGTGGAACAGAAAGAACAGCTGACACCGACGCAAATTCTCAACAGTCTGCATGGTTTTATTGGGTCTGAACAGTTTTATCGGATCTATCCCAATGTCATCATTACAGAGGGTGTGAAATTTCTCTGCGACCAGGCTAATTGTTTTTGGTTGATTGATTGCATTTATAGCTATCAAACCATCAAAAAAGTTGCTGTAGAGACGTTCCAGGTCATTGACCTTACGGTTGACCTGGCAAATCACACAGGACTGATTGTTGTCACAGATGGCAACGAAGTAGAGCTGATGCGACAAGAGTTGGAATTCACAGATTTCCCATTGTCTCAAATTCGCTTGTACTACACGGACAGCACCGTTTTACTCCCTCGGGAATACTAATCCCAAAAGCAGGCCAGCCAAACCGGCCTGCTTTTCCTTGCAATTGACAGAATCCCGTATATCTTTTTTGCGCGATTTCTCGCAGAAAGGAGATCTGGTATGGAGGAAAAAAGTATCCACTTGCTTCTGCCAGTCAATATTTTGGTCAGAAACGGGTTTGCCTGGTGCCTGGAACTGCTGGAGGAAGGTCGCTTGTATCAGGAATCGACACGAAGCCCGTCACACACCACCTGCCCAACTTGCCTAAGCAACTATCAAAAGGCAACGGAAGATCCCCTGCATCCATTACGGGATCATTTGCTATTGGCCAATTTGAAGCGTTCCCTGGTTATGAAGAGCCCTGAGATTGTGGCCAGATACTGCCGCAGCATGGTACGGGAGGAGCAAATTGTTTTAAAGTGCTTGGCTCTGACCTCCAGGCAACGGTTTATCAGCGCCAAAGTTTTGGCACTGGGAACCCTGACCGGCATTCTGACGCACCCAAGGGAAATATTTCACTTTGTGCTTTCACAAAATGCCTTCGGCTTCATCCTGGTACAGAATCAACCTTCTGGAGAATCCGACCCTTGTGAGGAAGCTTGCGAACTGACTGAAAAAATGGTCGAGTGCAGCAAGCTCATGCAGTTAGAGTTTTATGACCATGTAATTGTGGCTCTGGATGGCTATTACAGCTTCCGTGAGCGCACAGCTATATGGGAATAAGACACTTCAAGGCCCACTTTAACAGGTGGGCTTTCTTTTGCCTTCCTGTAAAGCCTTGTTACACTGAATACAATTCCATTCACCTGATATAAAGGAAACTTATAAATTGCTTTTGAGACCGACCGCTTTATGACAATAACACCTTATCATGCCAAATACTTTGCCCATGAACTGACCCGCCGCTGTCCCTCGGATAGCCTGGAAAAGTTAGCGGGCTCTTTGGCTGATGCTCAGGTGGATCTGAACCCGCACCAGGTAGAAGCGGCCTTGTTTGCCTTCCGCTCACCGCTTTCCAAAGGAGCTATTTTAGCCGATGAAGTAGGCTTAGGAAAAACCATCGAGGCAGGCATTGTCTTATCCCAAAAGTGGGCCGAACGGAAACGCCGCATTTTGCTAATCCTTCCGGCCAACCTGCGCAAACAGTGGAATCAGGAGCTACAAGAAAAGTTTTTCTTGCCCTCTGTGATTCTGGAAGCCAAAAGCTTTAACCAGGAAATCAAAAACGGTCATCTGAACCCCTTTGACCAAAAGTCCCTGGTGATCTGTTCATACCAGTTTGCCCGCTCTAAAGAACCCTACCTCAAAGCAATCTCCTGGGATTTGGTCATTATTGACGAAGCTCACCGGCTGCGCAACGTCTATAAGCCAGACAATAAGATCGGCAATGCCATTAAAAACGCCCTGGCCAATGTACCCAAGATTCTGCTGACAGCGACCCCGCTACAAAACTCCTTGCTAGAGCTGTATGGCCTGGTCAGTTTGATTGATGAACACATCTTTGGCGACCTCAAAAGCTACAAAACCCAGTTTTCACGCCTAACCACTGAAGATGGCTTTGACGATCTAAAAGAGCGTCTGAAACCCATCTGTAAACGAACTTTACGCCGCCAGGTGCTGGAATACATCAAGTACACCAATCGGATTCCCATTACCCAGGAGTTTTACCCGTCAGAGCCTGAGCAAGACCTCTATAATAAGGTGTCTGAATACCTTCAGCGACCCCGACTCTATGCCTTGCCCTCCAGTCAGCGCAAATTGATGACCCTGATTTTACGGAAGCTCCTTGCATCTTCAACCTACGCCATTGCTGGAACGTTGGATGCCCTGATTAAGCGCCTCAACCTGCTTTTAGAAACCAAGCGGATCACTACATCCAGTATTGAGCGGTTTTTTCCTGAATATATGGGCTCAGCCAGTGACTTTGAGGCCCTGGATGATCTTTCTGATGAGTGGGATGAAGAAGAAGACGAGCAAGACACCGCAAAAGCAAACGAGCGGGTCTTTACCCCTGAAGAACTGATAGAAATCCAAGAGGAAAAAACCCTGGTCGAATCCTTTGCCCAGCTGGCCAAAGAGATTCAAGAAAACTCCAAAGGCCAGGTACTCATGAAGGCCCTGATAGCAGGTTTTACAGAAGCTGAGAATCGGGGTGCAGACAAAAAGGCCATTATCTTCACAGAATCCACCCGCACACAGAAGTACCTGCTGGATATTCTCAGCAATACTGAGTATGCAGGCAAAATTGTGCTGTTCAACGGCAGTAACAATGACCCCTTCTCGCGCCAGATTTATCAGAAATGGCTGGAGAAAAACAAGTACACAGATAAAGCAACCGGCTCAGCCACGGCAGACAAACGAGCAGCCCTGGTGGAATTCTTTAAAGATGAAGCCGTGGTTATGATTGCCACTGAGGCCGCCGCCGAAGGTATTAACCTGCAATTCTGTTCTTTGGTCGTCAACTATGATTTGCCCTGGAATCCCCAGCGTATTGAACAACGTATTGGGCGTTGTCACCGCTACGGGCAAAAGCATGATGTTGTAGTGGTGAACTTTCTGAATAAGGCCAATGCAGCTGATGAACGGGTGTATGAACTCTTGTCTGAAAAGTTTAAGCTTTTTGATGGGGTCTTCGGGGCCAGTGACCAGGTTCTGGGCTCGATTGAATCAGGGGTAGACTTTGAAAAACGAATCTCTGAAATTTACCAGAGTTGCCGGACTGAAGAAGAAATTCAGGTCAGCTTTGACGCTTTGCAGCAGGAAATGGAACAGCAAATCACCGACCGGCTGAGCATGACACGACAAAAGCTTCTGGAAAACTTTGATGAAGAAGTGACCGAGAAGCTACGGCTTAACCTGGAAAAAAGCAGAGAATACCTGAATAAGTATGAAACGTTGCTTTGGGGCCTGACTCAATACGCCCTCTGGTCTGTAGCTGCCTTTGACGAAGAAGAGCCCTTTGTTTTTGATCTGCGCCGGAATCCCTATGCAGTATCAGAAATCCCCACAGGCCGCTACCGCATGGGCCGACATGTTGAAGATGCCCATATCTACCGACTTGGGCACCCCTTGGCCCAGGAGGTCATCAACACCTGCAAAACCCCAGATCTCCCCCTTGCTCAACTGGTTTTTGATTACACCGGCAGCCCCAAGAAAATCAATATCCTTGAGAGTTTGGTGGGACAGGGGGGCTACCTTCGGGTTGAGCAACTCACCATTGATTCCTTTGAAACCGAAGATTATATGGTGATGAGTGGTGTGACAGAAACGGGCGAGACCCTGGAGCCCGAACAATGCGCCAGGCTCTTTTCGCTCGAAGCCCAGGCCCCTGAAGAATCTGATAAGGTGCCGGAATATGTTGTTGAAACCCTCAAGGAATTGGGCTTCAGGTTTGAAACAGAACTGATTCAAGCTAATCTGGAGCGTAACAGTGGCTTTTTTGATACAGAGATGGAAAAACTGGAAAAATGGGCTGATGATATCAAGGCCAGTTTAGAAATTCAGTTGAAAGAATTGGACAAAGAGATAAAATTCCGTAAGACTGAAGCGAAGAAAATCCTGAATTTAGAGCAAAAAGTCAAAGCTCAGCGAGAAATCAAGGATCTGGAAAAAAAGCGGAATCAGCTCCGCATGAGCTTGTATGAAGCTCAAGATGATGTAGACAACCAGAAAGAGGAGCTGATGACCAGCATTGAAACCCGTTTGCGGCAAAAGACCCAACGGACTGAATTATTTACGATAAGGTGGAAACTGGTATGAAAAAACAACGACTTGAGCTGACTTGGATTGGCAAAGACCAGC
>PFGG01000004.1 GCA_002783405.1 bacterium (Candidatus Blackallbacteria) CG13_big_fil_rev_8_21_14_2_50_49_14
TTAAAGGGCTGTATGTCAACCAGCCTATTGTAGCGACTCAAGGGAACATCTCCTTTGGTTAGTTACAAGCTCTGGCCTTTAGGCCGGGGTCGTTGACTCTATGCCCCCCAAAAACTCAATTCCATTGAAAATCCCGAGGAGACCCCTTTTCTGGGTAAAGTTTAGCCCAGCCCTCTGCAAAACGCAAAACCCTGTAATAAAATCCCGGCCAGCACGTATAATAAGAGCTGAAATCCGTGCCCAGGAAAAGCCATGGTTCAAGTCAACCGCGTTCAGCAGACACAACCCACCCAAGCACCCGGCAGGGTTCAGGGCAAGCATCGCCAGGACAGCCCCGAGCCAGGGGTGATCTATGGACAGGTTCATCGCTCAGAGGGTGATCCCGAAGAGACGATTCAGGCCATTTTGCATTTTGCCCGTGAAAAGGTTCAGGAAAAACGGGGCGGTAAAGAGGGCAAGCAAGGCAAGAAAAAAAAGCAAGCGCAGAAAAAGAAACAGGCTGCCCGTTTTGATCCTGAAAAGACGTATATGATTGCCAGCCCTGTGCAGGAAACGCTGGTGCAACCCCGCCAGAATGGCTGTGCGCCGACCTGTCTGGCCATGTTGCTGCGCAAATACGGTCTGGTTCAGTCTGCCCGTGAGGGTTATGCCCGGATCGAAGCCCTGCGCACAGAAGGGGCTGAGCATCTCAACGATGTTGGGCTCAGTCTGGAGGCGATTTCAGATTATGCCCAGCAGGCCGGGCTGAAATCACGGGTGCAAAGGGGCTATAGTTTTCTCTCGCAGTTGGAAGGGCTTTTGCGCAGTCTGAACCGGGGGGCCACGCCGATTGCTTCGATTCAGTTGCCCGGCATGGGCAGCATGCGCCATGCGGTGCTGATTGTGGGCCTAACCCAGCACCAGGTCACGATTGTTGACCCGGCCCGCAGCGAGATTCAGCAGATGGCGATTGAAGATTTTCAGATTGCCTGGCAAAAAGAAGACAAAACCCAAGCCGGGGTGGGGCTTGCGTATATCGAAGTCTGGGGTGAGAATGCCCGCGGCGAGGTGCTGGAGCAGGTCATGGGCTGGGACAGTCTGCTCGAAGAATTTACCCGTGACGCCACGCTTTTTTCTGAAATCGCGACAGGCCGTAAAGACAGCCGTTTTGCGCCAGCGGTGGTACAATTCTTTGATGACTGAAGCCCTGCATACCGTTGAATTCTTAATTTATGAAACTTGGCTGGATACCTTCGGCCATGTCAACCATGCCAAATACCTCGAACTCTATGAACAGGCCCGTTGGGACTGGCTCAGTGTTTACAATATCAGCACCGAAACGATTCAGCGCACGGCGATTGGCCCTGTGATTCTTGAGGTCAAGGTGCGCTATCTGCGAGAACTCAAAGCCCGTGAGCATATTCGCATTACCACCCGCCTGGATCGCTTTCAAAAGAAAACCTTTCAAATCAGCCAGCAGATGCACCGCCTTGAAGATCAGGCTTTGGCCTCTGAGCTGGAGCTGACGGGTGGGATTCTCGACCTCAAAGCCCGCAAGCTGATAACCCCACCACCGGAATGGCGTGAGGCTTTGCGTTTGAAATTAGAAGACGACGAAAATAGCGCCTTTTAATCCGCTTAATCTACCCTGAAGTCTGCTTTGGCAGGTCGGGGTTCTGGAATCGGTTTGCCTTCGACCCGTGCGGCTTCCAGCCAGGCTGCCATGGCCCGTTCGACTTCATCCAGTGCTTCGCGGGGGGTGCTGCCAAAGGCCGAGCAAAAGGCCAAATCGGGCACTTGGGCAATATAGCCGTGGTCGGCCTCACTGTAAACAATCGTAATCGTATAGCGCTGTGCTTTCATACTTCCTCCAACTGGTATTTTTGCACCAGATAGAGAATCTGGCGAAGTTGCCAGGACTTGACCTTGCCATCGGCATTTTGCAGGCTGAGCAGTTCACGCACCTTGTCGTGGGCATAAATAAAATGCAGGCGGCTGAGGCTGACCTGACGAAAACCCAATTGGCCGATCAGGCGTTGAACTTCATTAAAGCTCAGCTCCTGCCCATGCTGAAGCTGTTGAAAAATAGGCTGACTCATGCTTCTTCCTCTGTGGGCCCAAAACGGGCCTGAATAATTTCCATCATCTGGGCGGCGGCTTCAGGAATCGAGGTGCCCGGGCCAAAAATAGCCGCTGCTCCCTGTTCATACAGCGTGGCATAGTCCTGAGCGGGTATCACGCCCCCACATACCACGATAATATCATCCCGGCCCAATTTTTCAAGTTCGGCGATCAATTGGGGCAGCAGGGTTTTGTGTCCGCCGGCCAGCGAACTCATGCCCACCACATGCACATCATTGTCCACAGCCTGACGGGCGGTTTCTTCGGGCGTTTGAAAGAGGGGGCCGACATCCACATCAAAGCCCATATCGGCATAGGCTGTGGCGATGACTTTGGCGCCCCGGTCGTGGCCATCCTGCCCCAGTTTGGCCACCAGAATCCGAGGTTGCCTGCCTTCGCCGGCGGCAAAGGCCTGGGTGAGGGCACGTACCGAGGCCACGCTGGCATTGCCTTCCTGGGCGTATTCCTTGCCATAAACCCCTGAAATCAGGCGGTTGCGGGCCTGAAAACGGCCCCAGACCTTTTCCAGGGCCTCTGAAATTTCGCCCAGGGTGGCGCGGGCGCGGGCGGCTTCAACTGCCAGGGCGAGCAGATTGCCCTGGCCTGTTTCGGCACTTTGGGTTAAGGCTGCCAAACAGTTTTCCACCCGTGCGGGATCCCGGTTTGCTTTGACCTGGGCCAGGCGTTGAAGCTGGGCTTCGCGTACGGCGCTATTGTCTACTTCCAGAATCGCGAGGCTGGCTTCTTTTTCCAGACGCCAACGGTTCACGCCGACAATCGTTTCCTGACCGGAGTCTATCCGGGCCTGGCGACGGGCGGCGGCTTCTTCAATCCGCATTTTGGGAATGCCCTCTTCCAGGGCGCGGGTCATGCCGCCATAGGATTCTACCTCTTTGAGATGTTCCCAGCCTTTTTCAATCAGGGCAGTTGTCAAATGCTCAAGCAGCCAGGAGCCCCCCAGGGGATCAATCACGCGGCAGATGCCGGTTTCTTCCTGCAGATAGAGCTGGGTATTGCGGGCAATCCGGGCTGAGAAATCGGTGGGCAGGGCTATCGCCTCATCAAGGGAATTGGTGTGCAGCGACTGGGTATGCCCCAATGCTGCTGCCAGGGCCTCCATGCAGGTGCGCACGACATTGTTGAAGGGGTCTTGTTCTGTCAGGGTCCAGCCTGAAGTCTGGGAATGGGTGCGCAGTGCCAGCGATTTGGGGTTTTGCGGCTGAAAGGGTTTGAGCAGACTGGCCCAAAGCACGCGGGCGGCGCGCATTTTGGCGATTTCCATAAAGGTATTCATGCCCTGGGCCCAGAAAAAGGAGAGACGGGGGGCAAAGGCATCAATCTGCATACCGGCTGCGATGCCTGTGCGCACGTATTCCAACCCATCGGCCAGGGTATAGGCCATCTCCAGATCGGCTGTCGCTCCCGCTTCCTGCATATGGTAGCCCGAAATGCTGATGCTGTTGAATTTGGGCATATATTCAGAGGTGTGTTTGAAAATGTCCGCAATGATGCGCATCGAGGGTTGGGGCGGATAGATATAGGTATTGCGTACCATGTATTCTTTCAAAATATCGTTCTGAATCGTGCCACTGAGCTGTTCCTGGCTCACGCCCTGCTCTTCAGCCGCCACGATATAAAAGGCCATGATCGGCAGCACGGCCCCGTTCATGGTCATCGAAACCGACATCTGATCGAGGGGAATTTCAGCAAAGAGGATTTTCATATCCTCTACGCTGTCAATGGCGACCCCCGCCTTGCCAACATCGCCCACCACGCGGGGGTGATCGGAATCGTAACCCCGGTGGGTGGCCAGGTCAAAGGCGACCGAAAGCCCTTTTTGGCCAGCGGCCAGATTGCGGCGGTAAAAGGCATTGCTCTCTTCAGCGGTGGAAAAACCGGCATATTGGCGCACGGTCCAGGGCCGCAGGGTATACATCGAGCCATAGGGCCCGCGCAGATAGGGGGGCAGGCCGGAAAGATAGCCCAAATGCTGGCAATTTTGCAGATCGGCTTGGGTATAGAGGGGCTTGAGGGGAATCTGTTCGAGGGTTTCCCAGGTTTTTTCAGCGGGGCTTTGGCCCGTTTCCGCCTGAAACTGTGCAGCCCAGTCTTCAGACGGGGTTGTGGCCCCAAAGAGGGGTATTTGCGTGAAATCAGGGTGTTGAAAGCGGCTCATGCGGGAACCCCCAAAAGATCAAGAATCGCGTTGAGTGTGGCGGGTAAATCTGCGCCCAGATAAATAAATTCTCGAATTCCGCTGGCCTGGTGGGCTGCCACCTGCTCCTTGGGATAGCCTGCCAGCAGAAGTGGCTGAGACCATCCCGCTTCGACACAGGCCGCGAAAACAGCGGGTACGATTTCGGGATAATCGGCATCAGCAGAACAGAGGACGGCCGCTGCAACCGGGGCCTGGCTCCAGGCTTGAACGGCTTCCTGGGCACTGGCAAAGGCCTCGGCCAGAATCACCTTCAACCCAGCCACCTCTAAAAAGCCTTGGGCGAAGTCTGCACGGGGTTTCCAGGCTTTGAGCGGGCCGAAGGGCAAGAGCAGAATCTGTGGGGGCTCGGGCAGGGCCTCAACCCGGGCGCGTAGTTTTTCAAAAGCTGCTGCGGCACGGTAAACGGGCAAGGCTTCAATTGCTGGCTCCTGAGCTGTTTCAGTCTGCATCAGCACGTTGCTGAGGGTGGCGATATCGGCTCCCCTGCGAATCGATTGTTTTAATGCTTGGGCGAAATCTTTGGTCTCAGGTTGAAAACCAGCGGGCATCCAGGCCGGAGCCCGAGGGGGGCGCGGCCCAGGCTCGGGGGGCGCAGGCAGCAGATGCAGCTCTGTTTCTGTTGCCAGGGGGGCGTATTGACTGGTCCCCACTAGGCTTTTTTTGCGTTTGGCAAAATCCTGCTGGCGTTGGCTGCGGGTTTCGGCGATCCAGCTTTGGGGCAGGCCTGTGGCCAAGGCTGGCATCAGACCGCCTTTTTGCTCCAGGGTTTGGAACAGGCCCCAGGCCTTTTCGGCCAGTTCTGTACTCAGGCTTTCCAGGGCATAGGCTCCCCCTGCGGGATCGATCAGGCGGGCCAGATTGCTTTCTTCACGCAGAATCAACTGCAGATTGCGGGCCTGGCGGCGGGCAAAGCTATCGGGCAGGCCCAGGGGCGCGTTGAAGCAGGCGGTGGATAAACTGTTAACACCGCCCAAAACGGCGCAGAAGGCCTGGCTGGTTACGCGCAGCATATTGACATACGGATCTGTTTTGCTCAGGCTGAGCTGTGAGCTGCTGGCGTGCAGCCAGAGCTGACCACTCAGGCCATAGGCCTGTAAAACCCGCTGCCAAAGCAGACGCAGCGCCCGGATTTTGGCCAGTTCGATTAAGAAGTCCGAGCCCGTTTCAAGGGTCCAGTGCAGGTGGGGAACCAGGCTTTCAGGGGAAATACCACGCTGATCCATCTCGCGCAGATAGGTCACGGCACTGCCGATCAGGCAGGCCAACTCCTGGCTGGCGGAGGCGCCTGCGCGGTGCCAGACCCGGCCATCGAGAGCCAGACTTTTGAGTTGCGGGGCGGTTTGCATCAGTTCCCGTATGCCCCAGGCGCTGCGATCGAGAATGCTGCTCAGGGGGGCACTCAGCTGGCCTTGGGCTGCCCAATCGGCGAGCGGGTCTTCGAGCAGGCCGCCGCGTAAGCTTTGGGGCTCTATGCCTTCTGCTTCCCAATAGCCCAGAAACAGACTTAAATTTGCCAGCGCAGGTGCTTGGCTGCGCACAAACAGTGGGGTTTGCGCGATGGGCAAATCGCGAAAGGCGGTTTGCAGGTCGCTGAGTTCTTCAAGTACCAGGCTGGGGCGTGTCGCATTCGGGCTGATTTCCAGCCAGAGGGCATCCAGCCCTTGGGGCAAATCTTCACGGGCAGAAGCGTTCCAGGTTTCAGGGCTGGGGTGAGGAATTTCCTGGCAGACCCACCAAGGCTGCAGCAGATAGCCGGCAGCCCGCTCACCTCGGCGGTGCAGGCCACTGGCGGGGGTCTGTTCAAGTTGGGGGGGGAGATCTGCGGCCCGGTAGATTGGCTTGATCGTCAGATCTTCATAGGTTTTTTTATGCAGTTTTTCAAAGGCCAGACCTTTGAGTTCTTTTTCGACCAGGGCTTGCCAGGCGCTGAATTCATGCCGGGGAAAAAGGGCGGGCAGATCGAGGTTCTCGCTGAGAGCTGTCATGGCGGATTCCCTTTCGGTGGACTTCTTTCCCAGTATAGCGAAATTGGCTTGAAATTGTACGCAAAACCATTGTACAAGAGGGGCCGAGGCTGTTAAACTCCCTGAATTGGAAAGGTGGCTTTTCGTGTCTGAAATCTATTCATGTCCTCAGTGTCAGCGTGTGGTTTTACCGGGTGATCAATTCTGTGCCGGTTGTGGCTGTGCCTTGACCTCAGAAGCCCCAGAACAGATTCAACCCAGCGAAACCCCCGAAGAAAGTTTTTGGAAACGTTTTCCTCTCTCCCCGCTGCAATCAGCCTTGAATCGGCCCTGGCTGATTATTTCTGTTTCTGCCTTGGGCGTCTTGATCTTGGGCTATCTGGCTGTTTTTCGCCCCTGGCAGGCGGTTGAGCCTTTGCCTCTTGCCAGTGCCTCTGCTTCACCCAGTGTTTCTGAAAGTCCTGTGGTTGCAGATGCTGCGGCTTTGCTGACAGCGGTTCCATCCCCTGCTCCAGAGTTGTGGCGCATCAAAGAAGGATTGGTGAATATCCGTTCGACGCCTTCTCTACAGGGCGAGGTCTTGGCTCGTGTCAAACAGGGAGCAAGCTATCCTGCGACAGGTCAAACCGCAGATCAGCAAGGCCATCATTGGATCGAACTGAAACTGGAACAGGGCACGGGTTGGGTCAGCTCCACGCTTCTAGAGGCGGTGCCTCGTGTCGCGGTCTCTGCCAGCCCCTTGAAAGCTCAAGCTTCTGCCTTGCCTGAAAAAATTACCCCCCCTGGGCGCTTGCTGAACCATGAGAAACTGGGAGGCTGGATGCTCGCCAAACCTGAGGATCGGCAGCGCACAGCTTTGGCCATGACCCGTCTGATGTTCCCGGATGAAGTGGCAGAAAGACAGAAAAAAAGAGCACTTTTATTGGAAACCTGTATTTCAGGCAGTGGCGAAGATACCAAGATCAACCACCATGATGTGGCTGAAATTGCTGCAATTTGTGCCCTGCTTTTGGGCTGGCAGGAAGAAAGCAAAGCGGCAGGCAGCGCTTCCTCTAAAAATCCCCAATAAAAGATCGTGTAGCCCGCATAAAAAAAGATTGACTTGGGTATAACTGAAGTATGACGCGTGAGGGAGTAATCACATGCTGGACTTTCAGGCCTTGGCCTCAGCCCGACAGGAAGTCGGAGTGCGTGACGAAGAACGTCAACGCCGTTCAGCAGAGCTGTATCAAAAGGCTTTGCTGATTTTAGCTGATTTTCAGCGCAAACAGGGAATTCAGAAATCTTTGCTCAAGCAAGCGGCCAATCTGCTGCATGAGTCATTGCTTTTGAATAACCAAAATCCTTATGCCTATTTGTGCATGAGTTATATTTTCTTTGTTCTCAATGATTTGCCCCGTACTCGCCGTTATTTGAATGCCGCCCGTAAACTCAGCCCCCATTTGCCCGAAGCGGGACTCTTACAAAAATGTCTTGCATCCTGAAGGAGACCTTAATTTTACAATGCTAAATTTTCCAAAATTTAATAGTATCAATCCCTTTAACAGTACTCCATCTACTTCGCCGCTTGCTGGTGCGGAGAAACCTCGCACAGAGAGCGGCTCTGTTCCTGCCTCGGGTGCCTCGAAACCTGCTGTCCCTGCAGAACTGCCGGGTTTGCCCGATACCTTAACCCTTGGCAGCGATGTCAAAGCGATTGATTCACTTCAGATTCAGCCTGAAAATGTTCAAGCCGGTGCTCCCTTTCTGAATTATTTAACCCAGACGGCCCCCAATGGGGAAGTTTTGGGTGGCCCCCAAGGGGGCGGTATTCAACGGCCTGAGGGCCCTGCTGTCGATACGCCCCCTGTCATTATTGGCTCGGTGCCCGGTGAAGGAAAAGACGCTTTGCGCGATATGATTGAAGCCATGAAAGCCTCTCTGCGCCAGGTTGAATAGGTTTTTTCATCCTTCAGGATTTTTTATTTGCTTCGGGCTTGCTTGGAGACTTTGCCTCCCCTGTTATAATGCAGGCGGAGGCTTTTGCTTGTGAACCTGCACCGCCTGATTGGCTTTGTCTACCGTAAAACCGACCAATGGACCCGCCCCTTTATCTTCAACCGGCAAAAAAAGCAGGTTCTGGCGGCCTATCCCCAACTCCGGCCCGTGATGGAGGCCTTTGAGCGGCGCTATATCCGTGTGGAATATGGGGCCCATGACCTCTCGCTAATGGAACGAATTCAACGCAAAATTGCCCAGGATGAACGCTATATTTATGGCGCCACCCCTTGGGTCGCTCTGTTGCGTTTGAGCCAGGAAATCGAGATTCGCCCCGATGAAGTTTTTGTAGAGTTGGGTTGTGGCACAGGCCATTTCTGTTTTTTCATGCAGCAGGTTTTTGGGGTTCAGGCGATTGGCATAGAAGCTTTAAATACCTTTGTGCTCAATGCCAAAGAAATGATGCAGGAACTTTCCGAGCCGCCGTCCTCACTTCATTTTGAGGGCTTGCAATTTCTCAACCTGGATTTTATGCATTTCAATTTTTCACGGGCCTCGCTGTTTTACGCGGCTTGGACCTGTTTCCCTGAAGCGGTGCGGGCCGCGATCCTTGAAAAATTTTTCAGGGAGTGTAAACCCGGTACCCGTTTGCTGGTTTTGACCCATGCTTTGGATGATCCCCGCTTGGAACTCAAACATGCATTTGAAACCTTTTTTTCCTGGGGACGTGATGTGGTGCGCCTTTACGAACTCAAACCCGCTTGAAAAAATCAGGGGCCTATCAGCGGTTTAAAGTTAAATTTTGATTAATAAAAACAGAGTTTTGCTCTTGAAATGGTTAAAAATCACAAATTTCTGTTATAATCAAGGCACAAAAATGCGGGGGGAGGGTCAGGTATTGGTTTGGGAACAATTAGAACTTTATGCTGAGAATTATCACCGTTTTACCCTCGAAGTCATGCCTTTATTAGAAGAAAGCTGCGATCAGGAAACCCTTTTGCAGATTTACAAAACAGCACGTCATTACCAGCGGGCTTTTGCCGAATTGGCGCGTGAAGAAACTGAAATCAGCCCCCTTTATCTGCGCCTGAGTATTACCTTGGCAGATACCTTGCAAAAAATTATCGGTTTGCCCGAAATGCCCTCCACGTATTAAGTTGATGGCCTGGCATCTGAACCCCCGTCACTGGGCTGGCTTGTCTCCCCAGGGGCTGGGTGAAATCAAACCCCATCATTTACTCGAAACCCTGCAGATTACCTGGCAGAACCGCGATCAATTGAGTTATGCCTGGCGGATTCTCAACAAAGGTGTCTGCGATGGCTGTGCCTTGGGCACAACCGGCATGAAAGACTTTACCCTCAAGGGCTTGCACCTGTGCACAGTGCGCCTCAATCTGCTGCGCCTGAATACCATGCCTGCACTTGACCCCACTCTCTTGGCGGATATTTCAGCGCTGAAGCACAAAACCAGCAAGGAATTGCGTGATTTGGGCCGGCTTTCGACGCCCGCTCTGCGTTTTCGGGGGGAGCAGGGCTTTAAACCCATCTCCTGGGATTTTGCCCTGGACTTATTGGCCCGTAAAATTCGCGGCCTGGATCCCCGGCGTCTGGCCTTTTTTCTGACTTCGCGCGGCATTCTCAATGAAAACTATTATGTGGCGCAAAAGGTGGCTCGCTTTTTAGGCACAAACCATATCGACAACGCAGCCCGAATCTGCCATTCACCCAGTTCGGTGGCGCTCAAGCAGGCCATTGGAGAAGGGGCCTCCACTTGTTCCTATCGGGATTGGATCGGCACGGATCTCTTGATTCTGATTGGCAGCAATGTGGCCAATAATCAACCCGTGACCACAAAGTATATGTACCATGCCAAGCAGGCAGGAACCAAAATTGTGGTCGTGAATCCCTATCAAGAGCCTGGCCTGGTGCGCTATTGGGTGCCTTCTGTGCCCGAAAGCGCCATGTTTGGCACCAAGCTGATGGACACCTTCTTTCAGGTGCAGACTGGCGGCGATTTGGCCTTTCTCAATGGGGTACTCAAGGCCTTGATTGCCCTCGGTGCCGTCGATCATGATTTTATTGCCGCACGCACCACGGGGTATGCTGAACTTCGCCAGCACCTTGAAACCCAGGTCTGGCAGGATTTAGAAAAACATTCCGGCAGTTCCCAAGCCGAAATGGAGCGCTTGGCAAACATGCTGGCAGGGGCCAAATCGGCAGTATTTGTCTGGAGCATGGGCATTACCCAACATACCCACGGGGTGGAAAATGTTCAGGCGATTATTAACCTGGCCCTGGCGCGAGGCTTTGTCGGGCGTGAACACTGTGGCTTAATGCCGATTCGCGGTCACAGCGGTGTGCAGGGCGGGGGAGAGATGGGCTGTCTGCCGGGACATTTGCCGGGGGGCAAGCCGCTGAACTCTGAAAATGCAGAAACCCTCTCGCGTTATTGGGGCTTTGAAATACCCGTTTGGTCGGGTTTAATGGCGGGCAATATGCTCGATGCTGCCCATCGCCGCGAATTGGATTTGCTGTGGTGTATTGGAGGCAATTTCTTAGAAACCTTGCCCGACCCCGCTTGGGTAGAAGAAGCTTTGGACCGTCTGCCGATTCGCGTGCACCAGGATATTTGCCTGAGTTCGCAAATGTTGGTCGATAGTGGCGAAATGACCCTGTTGCTGCCTGCCACCACGCGCTATGAAATGCGGGGCGGGGGCACAGAAACCAGCACCGAACGCCAGGTGATTTTCAGCCCTGAAATACCAGGGCCTCGGGTCGCGCTGGCCCGTACCGAATGGGAGGTGCTTGTGGATTTGGCCAAGCGGGTGCGCCCTGAGCAGGCCCATTTGATTGACTTTGCCGATACTGCTTCGATTCGGGCAGAGATTGCCCGTACCTGCCCCGATTATAAGGGCATAGAGCTGCTCAAGCAGGCCGGTGAAGCACTGCAATGGGGCGGGCGTCTGCTCTGCCGTGAGCGCTTTCGCACCCCCGATGGCAAAGCCACTTTTGCCTGTTTAACCCCGCCAGAGGCCGATTTACCCCCAGGTTTTTTCCGCTTGAGCACACGCCGGGGCAAACAGTTTAACAGCATGGTGCAAAAACCTGTCGACCCGCTGACGGGGGCGGCCCGTTTGGATATCCTGATTTCGGCCTCAGATTGTCAGGCCTTGGGGCTGACAGAGGGAGCCCCGCTCACACTGCTGTCTGAATTTGGGCATTTGCAAGCCTTTGCCAAAATCGCGCCGATTATTCCTGGCAATTTGCAGGTTCATTGGCCAGAGGGCAATGTGCTCTTGCCGCCCGATCGGCGCTCGGGGCCGGCGGGGGTGCCCGATTATAACGTGCTGGTAAGGATTGAAACCTCGCTTGCCAAGGGATAAGGCTTGGCCTTTGCTTTTGAACGGGCAAGCGCAGCATGCTGAACAAGTGAGAGAGAAAAAACGCGAGGGTTTTATGCCGAATCTGATCACACCCGAAGCACTCAAGCAGTGCCTGACCCATGTTTTTACTGAACCCCTGCCTCAGAAATGAAGCCCAGAGGTGCCTTGCGAAAGACCGCTGTGCTGCGCTGGCAAGCGGGAAAATTCTCGCGTTCACGACCGGATTCACTTGCCGTAGAAGAACCCCTTGAACTGCGCTTGAGCTGGGGCCCACCTGAACAGGCCCAAACCCGTTCTTTGATCACCACCCTGCGTACCCCTGGCGCAGATTATGAATTGGCTTTGGGTTGGCTTTTCAGTGAAGGGCTGATTCAATCGGCCCAAGATGTTGTCAAAATGACCTACTGTCTGGGAAAAAACAAGCTCGAACAGCAGTACAATATTTTGCAGATTCGGCTTCAACCGGGACTGCTTCCAGATTTAAGCCGAATGGAACGCAGCAGCGTGAGCCATGGCGGCTGCGGGCTGTGTGGCAAGCGAGAGATAGAGCAGTTGCAACAGCATCTCAAGCCAGATTTTACTTCGGATTTTCCTGCTGTACAGCCTGAACTGATTCTGAATCTTCCGCTTCAGGCTCGCCCCTTGCAGGCCTTATTCGAACGCAGTGGAGGCGTGCATGCTGCCGCACTTTTTAATCTTTCTGGTGAATTGCTCAGTCTTCAGGAGGATATCGGGCGCCACAATGCCGTGGATAAACTCATCGGTGCCGCCCTGATTGCAGGGCAGGTGCCCCTGCGCGAGCAGATCCTCTTTCTCAGTGGGCGGGCTGGCTTTGAGCTGATTCAAAAATCTTTACAGGCTTCTTTGCCGATTGTGGTTTCGGTCGGTGCGCCTTCCAGCTTGGCTTTGGAATTGGCGCAAAGCTATGGGCAAACCTTGATAGGGTTTCTGCGTGAAGAAGGCTTTAATCTCTACAGTGGTCAAGAGCGTTTGCAATTGATTGAATAAAACCGCGTCTGGTCATTGGGCTTTGAAAGCGTTAAAATAGTGCTGTGGATGGGCTCTCAGTCTTTTACTGAGGCTGATAAAACTCTGCATTATGCTAGAAAAAGGATGGACTTCATGCTGAAGCGTTCCCGTCGGGTCACCCCCGCGATTATTGGATCGGTCATGTCTTTGACCTTGATGACAGCCTGTGGCGAAAAAAAAGAAGATGCCTCGGTTTTTGAATCGATTGAACAGTGCGTACAAACTGGCCAGTACAACCAGGTACAGTGCCAGCAGCTCTATGAACAGGCCAAGGTTGAGCACAAGGATGTGGCACCTAAATTTGACTCTTTAGCAGATTGCGAAGCCGAGTTTGGCGTGGGCCGCTGTGAAGAGCCCGGTGGCGGCGAGGTCGCCAGCGCCGATACAGGTGGCGGCTCCGATCTCAGCCATACCACAGTGGTACATCACCACCATTCCTTTATGCCGATGATGGCGGGGATTATGATTGGCCAGTCGATGTCTCAACCCCTTTACCGCCCTTATACCAATGGCAGTTATGGGGCCTTTATGACCAACCGGGGCATGCCTGTCGCCACCACGGTGGGCCGTCAGAAAATCTCCCGTTCGATTGTCACCAGCCGACCCACACGCAGTACCACCACTTTGCGCCGCGGTGGTTTTGGGGCCATGTCCCGCTCCAGCATTTCCAGCTGATGGAAGCCCGGGAGTTTCAGCCCCGGCCCTATGCCCTGGAACTGGCTGATGAAACAGGCTTTACCTTTCATACCATTGATGGGGAGCCCTATTGGCATGAGGGGCGGGCCTATTGTTTCAGCATGGCCCAAGTCGAACAGGATTTGGAAGCCCCCACCAATGAATTGGTGGACATGTGCTATGAGCTGGTGGACGAGGCGCTCAAACGTGATGAGTGGTTGGATAAACTGGCGATCCCAGCCTATTGCCGTGATTGGATTCGGCACAGTTGGGACAGAGACGAACCCACGCTCTATGGCCGTTTTGACCTGAGCTACAATGGCGCAGGTCCGGCCAAGATGCTGGAGTTCAATGCAGATACGCCCACTTCACTGTATGAATCGGCGGTCTTTCAATGGATTTGGCTTGAAGACCTGCTCTCTCAGGGACTTTTACCGATTGATTCCGATCAGTTCAATTCGATTGAAGAAAAGCTGCTGGCCGGCATTCCCGAAATGGGGCTCGACAGCCTTGTGCATTTTGCAGGTATCACCGAGAGTGATGAAGACAGCGGCACCATTCGCTATCTCGAAGGCCTGTTTCAGCAGGTCGGGTTTCCGACCCGTTTTATGGATATGACCGAGATTGGCATTGACAGTGCGGGCCGTCTTACCGATTTACAGGATGAGGTGATTGAAGCGATCTTCAAGCTTTATCCCTGGGAGATGATGGTGCGCGAAGAATTTGGTAAGGCCTTGCCCTATGCCGGGGTGCGTTGGATTGAACCGCCCTGGAAAATGCTGCTTTCAAACAAGGGCATTTTGCCTCTGCTCTGGGAAATGTATCCCGACCATCCCAATCTGCTTCCTGCCTATTTTGCGGATGATCCGCAAGCGGGCCTGAAATTGGGTTCGCGTTATGTGAAAAAGCCGCTGTTCAGCCGTGAAGGGGCCAATATTACCCTTTACCAGGAAGGCGATCTGATTGAGCTGGGGGGCGAGTATGGCGCAGAAGGCTATATTCTTCAGGCCTACCACCCTCTGCCTGTCTTTGATGGCTGGAGTGCAGTTCTGGGTTCCTGGGTGATTCGCGGCGAGGCCGCTGGCATCGGCATTCGTGAGGATTTGGGCCCGATCACCACCAATGCTTCACGTTTTGTTCCCCATTATATCTGGGGTTAGAATCTCTTTTGAATGCTAGGGCACTTCCACTTGACCGAGGATGGGGGATTGAACTCCAGAATCATCAAGGTAGCGGATTTCATAATTTCCGGCCTGTAGGCGTTTTATTTTGAGAAACAGAGGGGCAGGTGGCGTTTCGGGGCAAAGCCCTTTTTTTAAGTGGATCAAAATACGGTTTTTCACCACTTGCCCTGTGACCTCTGAGAAACAGAGGGCAGAGTCAAAGGTGGGAATCACTTCAAGTGGGATTTGAATTTCTTGTGGACTGATCAAGGCGGGCTTTAATTTGATTCCTGAGGTTTTGGTCTGAAGATAGTCCCAGGATACGTTTTCCTGGCTCAACCAGACAAAGACTGCGGCACAGGAAGAGAATCCCACCAGGAATAAGGCACATAACCCACCCGAGAGCATGAACCGCAGCCAGAACAGTATTTTGGGCATTATACTTTTTTAAAGCGCTGAATCAGGGCATTGGTAGAGGGGTCATGCCGCAATTCAATTTCCGAGCTGTTTTCTAATTCTGGAATAATTTTCACTGCCAAGGCCTTGCCCAATTCCACGCCCCATTGGTCAAAGGAATCAATGCCCCAAATAATACCTTGCACAAAGACACTGTGTTCGTAGAGTGCAATCAGGTGGCCCAAGGCCATGGGGGTCAGCTTTTCCAGCAAGAGGGTTGTGGAGGGGCGGTTGCCTTCAAACACACGGTGTGGCACCAGCCATTCGGCGGTTCCTTCGGCACGTACTTCTTCGGCGGTTTTGCCAAAAGCCAGGGCCTCGGCCTGGGCGAACATATTGGCCATCAATTGCGTATGGTGGGGGCCGATTGGGTTGAGCGATTTGACAAAGCCAATAAAATCACAGGGAATCAGCTTGGTGCCCTGGTGAATCATCTGGTAAAAGGAATGCTGACCATTGGTGCCTGGTTCGCCCCAATAGATTCCCCCGGTTTGGTAATCCACGGGCTGGCCTTCGGCGGTGACCCGTTTGCCATTGCTTTCCATCGTCAATTGCTGCAAATAGGCGGGGAAGCGCTTGAGGTATTGTTCATAGGGCAAAACCGCAGTGGTTTCGGTCCCAAAGAAATTATTGTACCAAAGGTTGAGCAGGCTCATCAGCACGGGCATATTCTCGGCAAAGGGCGCATTGCGGAAATGCTGATCCATTTCATGAAAACCCGCCAGTAAATCTTGAAAATTCTCTGCACCAATTGCGATCATCGTGGCCAGTCCAATCGCTGAATCCATTGAATAGCGGCCTCCGACCCAATCCCAGAATTCAAACATATTGGCGGTATCAATCCCAAATTTCTGAACGGCTCCGGCATTGGTTGATACCGCGACAAAATGACGGGCGATGGCGGCTGAATCCTGCAGTTTGTTCAAGACCCAATCGCGGGCTGTGTGGGCGTTGGTCATGGTTTCTAGCGTGGTAAAGGTCTTGGAGGAAATAATAAACAGGGTTTCTTCGGGGTCGAGATCCTGGCTGGCTTCAGCAAAATCTGTGCCGTCGATATTGGAAACAAAGCGGAAGTTTAAATTACGCTGGCTGTAGTGCTTTAAGGCTTCATAGGCCATAACAGGCCCCAAATCTGAGCCGCCAATGCCAATATTGACCACCGTGCGAATGGGTTTGCCGGTATAGCCGGTCCATGTGCCACTGCGTACTTTTTCGCTGAAGTTTTTCATTTTGGCGAGTACGGCCTGTACTTCGGGTACGACATTCTGCCCTTCATAGAGCAGCTCTTGGTCGGCAGGGGTGCGCAGGGCCACGTGCAAGACCGCGCGGTTCTCTGTGTGATTGATGCGTTGGCCTTGAAACATGGCCTCAATTTTTTCTTTGAGCCCGGATTCTTCTGCCAGTTGTACCAGCAGGCTGAGGGTTTCGGCGGTCACCCGGTGTTTGGAATAGTCAAAATAAATGCCCAAGGCATCCAGCGAAAGTTTTTCTACCCGTTGGGGGTCGTCAGCGAAGAGTTGGCGCAGATGCAGCCCCTGAATTTCGCTGTAATGTTTTTGCAGGGCCAGCCAGGCGGGGCGTTGGGTTAAGGGTTGGGTGCTCATGGAGGGTTCCTTTTCTATCGCTGCTTCTGGTATTTTGCCTTGCTGCTGCGGCAATGGCAACTGTGGGAGGGCATAACCCTGCTCTGAGAGGGATTTTTGAAAGGTGTTTCCTGACTCACCCTTGGGTCTGGCGGGCCGCATGTGGCGCACATCGTGTGCGTCACATGCTTTTTTCATTCCGCCGTTTGTTCCATCTTGGTTTATGCCCTTTGGGTGAACGGCTTCATTGCAGGTGCCCGCTGCGCCCCAGGATGAAGCCTGGAATTAGTTGGGGTTTTGTGGGTATAGCGCTTACGACAGGCAGGGGTTCTTGTTTCAAGTGCGAATTTAAGTTTATAAAGGAATATTCTTCAGCAGATTATTTTGAAAGAAGCATTTATTGTTAAAAATTCTAAAGAATTTAGACAGTATTTTGAGTAAATACTTTTATTGTAAAGAAATAGGGTGAGTTAGTTCTTGATTTTGTTTGCGGCTTTTAGACTTTGATCTGCATGATTTATGTATGACAAATGTATAAAGAAAATTCTACAAATACAATAATTTGTTGACACAATCTTTAAAATCTTTTGCTAAACTATTCGGCAACCTACTTGATGCCTTGATGGAGTCTGACCTATGCAATACAATCGTTCTCGCCTCTCGCCTCTCGCCTCTCGCCTCTCGCCTCTCGCCTCTGGGCGTGCTCTGCGCTTAACCAAAGCGATTAAACCCTTTACGGCCAGTGTTCTGGCCAGTCTACTGCTTTTTTCTTGTATAGCTCAGACGCCTGTTTTAAATGGCCGTTCGCCAAGTGGCAATCAAACTCAATTCAAGCAAAATCATTTAAAACTACCCAAAGATACGTTTTATTACAGTCCAGGTTTTCAGGGTGAGATTTTTGAGAAACGTTTTGCCGTTCAAAATCTTCCTATTGATTCAGGCTGTACTTCAGGTTGTGTTGATGAGTTGAGTGCCTCGATGGCCTGGCCAGCTCCCTCCTGGCAGCCTCAGGCAGGAAGTATTAGTCTGGCTTCTTTCGGCTCAGCCGCACCAGGCTCAAGCTATGGTTATGGGTTCAATGTTCTTGAAACAGGTGTCTATAACGGAGAAACGATTGCAACTAAAGTGAAAGTTGGCATTAGTGCGGTTTTGAACAGTTATCTTTCAGGCGGTTCAATCCCTGTGAGTTTTGTTCAATCCGTCAAAATTGCAGAATTGATCTTTACGAGTGTCGATGGTTTGAGTTTCAGTTTAGAAAGTGCCCGCTCAGGCTATGCTCCCATATACTATAACTGGTCAGATCCCAATGCAGAAGGAACATGTCAGGGCGCGGGTTGGGGACAAGGAGAAACAGATCTGCCTGTGACGGCTCAATTCTCACTCAATCCGACTACTGGAAAAGGAATTTTGAGTGCCAGTCTGAATGGGTTAATGAATTACGCATATTATAATGCAAAGTACCCAGGCAATCCCTATTCTTGTGCTTATATCAGTGGCGTAACCGGGCAAAGTAGTGCTTCTGTGAATATGACCTTTACTGTCAATTTTGAACAGAATCCCCAGCCTACCCCCACTCCCACCTCTTCGCCCACGCCAATCCCTACCCCAACCCCTGTTCCCACGCCTACGCCAACTCCTGATCTGTGCGATTGCGGTGGTTTTCAGACTTTAGCAGCAGGAAAGAAAAACTGCCATCCAAGTTGTAAGTCCAGAAAAATACGCCCTGTTTACTCACCTATTAAACAAAATAAAACTTGCTCATTTAGTGGACCTTTTATAAGTGAAAATACTATTCTTGAAGTAGCTAAGGTTCATGATTTTGACCGTGATCAAAGCGTTCCGACTCATGATGTTGAGATAATAATTCGAAACAGAGGAAAGTTTCCTTCTGCTGCAGGTTTTGATCCTGAATTAGATTTTATGCGTACTTTACGTATTGAAGCGAAGCAGAAACGACTTAATAATGGGCAATTAGTAAATATTACTTCTTCAGGTAACTTAGCCGTAAAAGATAAAAATCCAGTTCAGTATATAGATCAAATAATGAGTGATTTCCTTGCAAATGATTTATTAACAGATGTGTTCTATCGTCATAATTTTTCTAGCCCTAATATTCAAAAATACCCAACACTTAAAAACCTATTTTCAGATTTAATAACGGATGATACTGCCCAAGTAGCTGTAATATCAGCAAATCTCAATTCTGTGCAAAGTCAAATTTCTGAAGGTGAAAGTTTGGTTTTAATAATTGAATTTACAGTGGGGCTTCGAAGTTTTGTAACTGCATTAGAATTGACTAAATCTTCTGATAAGAAAGGCAATTGGAGTGAGATAAAATGTTATTAATAATTCGCAAAGTAGTCAAAAAAATCCTTATTTTATCTGTTTTTATATCTTTGTTTAGCTCTTTGAGTATTTCTGTTTTGGCTGAGCCAGTTGCATTTGATCGGATTCTGGGAAAAACAAATCCAGACTCATCTGTTACAGATCTTTTGACCAACAGAGCAATTTTTCCAAGAGGACTGAAACAGCCTATCAAAAGTGTTGAAATTTATATGGGTGGATCTTTTAAAGATTATCAAAAAAGAAAGATAAAAATCAATAATCGAAGTTATTTATGGGTTATTGAAGATTTGAAATTTAATTCACCCAAGGCAATCTATTTTGTGAAAGATGATGTAATAAAGGGATATTGTCTTATTGAAGATTTTTTAGTTTACGATCGTTTTTCAAATGACCCAGAATTACAGCAGATTTATGCTGTTTCTGAATCAACCACGTATTTTTCTAATAAATTAAAGATGTTTTCGAATGTGAATGTTTTGGTTCGCTCTCAGTTTAATGAACAATCAGAAGAAACCTATGTATTTGTAAGTGTTCTTGGATTAAACTTTCTATTTATTGATGCATATTTCCCTATGGAAATCAAAGCGATGGTGTATCCCTTAATGGTGGATGCCCTTAATTCGGCTATTGTTAGATTTCACGCTGGTGCAAAATAATTTTCTTCTCCCTTATCCCGATTGGGGTTTGAAAAAGAACGATTAAATGAATTGGCTTATAGATATGAGCCCCTTCTCGGTTCTCTGGGTTATGAGCTTGTTCAAGAGATGAGCGCTTTGATTGCACGCGCCCATGATGAAATATTTGATAAGTGGCAGGCTGATATTCAATTGGCTTTTCATTTGTTTCAAAAAAAGGCTTGTGCTTTTGAAACCGCTCCAAAAACTCATCCCTGTAATTTAAGCACCCCTTTAGGGATTTATGAGCCAGCAGGATATCATCCCCGATATCCAGGAGATCCCGTCAAAAGTAAAGAACCTGATAATGGCCAAGCGGCTTTAGCAAATTCTCTGTATTATTCTGGTATTAATGATCCTGGTCGGGAAAGAAGAATTGGGATTGGGGCTGGTGAATTTGTTGTGTTGGATAGAGATCAAAATGCTTTCCCTGGTCAAGCAGCTCGGTGACATGGGCATGTAAGAGAATGGGAGACGTTGGAGCAGAAAATGAAAAATATTTTGATAAAAAATGGCTATGTAGGCTTTAAGAAAAAAGGAAAAAAGCCAACAATAGTAAAGGATAATTGTTGAATATATGAGTTTGGGAGATTTGGAGCTAAATCAAAATTTTCTTAGATTTAATATTGATTCGTGTAATTACCTTGAGTTTGTACTGGATGATCCTCTATCAAATATCTATAGATGGATGAATACTGAGGGGTTTTTGATCACTCCCCAAAAAAAATGGAAAATTTTTTATTATGATCATCTAGATTGGGCTATGTATCACATGGTAAATGCATTGACTCGTGCTCTTTCTGGTAAAGATCCGATCAAACCGGAAATGTTTGAAAAAGGAGTGGGATATTTTCAAGATCTGAAATGGTTTTTTGAACCAGATGATGATTCTCCTTTTCGAAATTCTCCATTTCAAGAGGTTTATGATAAATATCTTCAACCGTCAATGAGTAATGAATTACTTAATTTTTTAGGTAATAATGATTGGCTCTATCACCATGAAGGTAAAATTTATCTTGAGCTTGCTGAACTGTTCGAACCAGATGAGTTTGATGATGATTATAAGCAAAAATTTGAAGTCTTTATGCAAAACTACAGTTTTAAACGCTTTGAAATTACCCGAGAAACAGCTCAACAATGGATCTCTATCGGGGAAACCATCATGGAGGCCATACATGCAGCAGGTAAAGCTGGTAAGCTTTGGGGGCCAGAGCCTGATATGCCTTGATAAAGTCTTGTGGCTTATTGAAGAGTATTCCCCAGCAGTTTAAAAGACTGGCAAACTGAAACCGAACAACGCTTGACGCAGATCCAGACCCTCAGCCAGGAACTGACCACACCTGCGATTTTGGCTGCGACAGAGCAATATGTGTTCAACGTCAATTACTTTTTTCGCTCATCATTAGATTTCCTCATTACGAGCTTTTTGCTTCTAATCTTATCTTAACCGTTTCCTAATTCCTGAGGCCTACGAGATTCAATTTCTAAGCGCGAAGAAAACCACTTTCTTGCGAATTTTCATGCAATTTCAATTTGAATCTACTCACAGGACCCGTCCACTGTGCTAATCTATTTTAGATAGTAAAATATTTATTAACTAAAATAGTTCTTAGCAAGATTGAAAAAGATACAGCCATGAAAAAAAAATGGATTCTGATCACAGGAATATGTGTGGTGGTGCTTGCCTTTGCGGCTTTGGTGGGCTCACGTGTACAACAGAAAAAAGCCCGTGCAGAAGCACTTAAACAGCAGGTTCCGCCTCCCACAGCCGTGGCCGTGGCAGCCCCCCGGCAAGGCCGGATGGTAGATGCTCTCAACCTGACCGGCAATGTGGTCGCACAGCAGGAAGTTCAGTTGGTGCCCAAAGCCAGCGGCCGTCTCAACAGCCTGTGGGTTCAAGAGGGCAGTCCTGTCGTCAGGGGGCAGCAACTCGGTGAAATTGACCATGCTGAACTCGATGCGCAAATTTTGCAGGCCCAGGCCTCTGCCCAGACTGCCAAAGCCAATCTTGCACAAATGCAGAATGGACCCCTGAAAACCCAGATTGCCCAGGCCCGTGCTTCGGTACGCCAGCTGGAGGCCACCCTTCAGCAATTGCAAACCAGTTCTGCGCAAACCGAGCGCGATCTGCAGCGTCAGCAAGCCCTGGCTGCTGAAGGGGTAATTACCCCGCAGCAATTGGAGCTTTCACGCACCCAATTGCAAAGCAGCAAACAGCAGATTCTGGCCATGGAACAGCAGATTGTGGGGGCCCGCGCCAATTTACAGCAATTATTGGATGGCACGCGCCCTGAACAGATTGAATCAGCCCGCGCCCAATACCATCAGGCCCTGGCCACGATCCGGCTTTACCAGGCCCAGTTGCAGAATTACCGCCTGATTTCTCCTCTGACGGGGATTGTGACCCAGAAACATGTTGATCCAGGCAATTTGGTGGGGTCTTCGGGCCCGGTTCTGAGCCTGGCCCAAAACCAACGCCCTGAAGTTGAAATCTTTTTACCCGAGCGCGAAATTGAAAAGGTACACACCGGTCAACAGGTTGAACTGCGTGCGGCGGGTTTTGCCAACCAGGTGTTTATCGCCCATCTCACCCAAATTTCGCCGATCGTCAATCCCCAAACCCGTCTGGTCAAGCTGACAGCACGTTTGGACAGTTCCCGCAGTCTGCCATCAGGTATGCTGGTCGATTGCCAGATTGTGCTGCAGGAAAAACAAAAAACCTGGGTGGTGCCTGCTGAATCGGTGATTCATGAAAAAACAGGGGATCTGGTGTATACCGTGAAGAACAAGACCGTCACGGCCAAACCCGTCAAAACGGGCTTGCGCACCCCCGAAGAAATCGAAGTGCTGCAAGGCCTGGTTGCTGCCGATCAGGTGATTGTCAAAGGCAATAGCTTTGTGCGCCCCGGCGATAAAGTACAGGTTCAAGCCGCCGTGCAGGAGGCTCAGTAAGTGGAGCCTGAAGTGAAGTCTGAACAAAAACCCGAACAAAAACCTGAAAACCAGGGATTTAATATCTCTGAATGGGCGATTCGGCGGCCCGTTAGCACCGTTATGCTGATTGTCTGCCTCTTGGTTTTGGGGTTTATGTCCTATACCAACTTGCCTGTTGAGCTTTTCCCCGATGTCAGTTTCCCGATTGTCTCGATTTCCACCACCTATCCGGGGGCTTCTGCGCGAGAAATGGAGACCCTGGTTTCCAAACCCTTGGAAGATGCCGTCAGTGCCCTGAATGGGATTGAGCATATTACCTCTACCTCCAGCAATGGCATTTCAACCGTGCTGATTCAGTTTCAGCTTGAAAAGAATATCAAAGACGCCTCCAATGAGGTCAATGAAAAGGTCGCACTGGTGCGCAAAAAATTGCCCCAAGATGCCGATGAGCCGATCATTGCCCGCGTCGACCCCAATGCCGCACCTGTGCTCTTTTATGCCATGACAGGCCGGCAGTCTTTGTCTGAAATCACAGATTTTGCCCGTGACGAGCTTAAAAGCCGCTTGCAGAAGATCAGTGGTGTGGCCGAGGTTAGTATTTTGGGGGGGCAAGAGCGCGAAGTTCAGATTCTGCTGGAGCCCGCTTTGCTCAGCCAGTACCGCCTGACCCCCGCCCAGGTCAGTGCCCGCTTGCAACAGGAAAACCTCGATTTTCCCAGCGGCCAGATAGATACTGGCCGTTCGGTGATTATTATGCGTACCGTCAATTCCTATAAAACCGCAGCCCAGGTAGGTCAGACCCCGATTGCCATACAGGGGGGCAAGGTCTTGACGCTGAATGATCTGGGCACGGTGCGCGATGGCTTTAAAGACCTCACCACCCGTACCTGGTGGAATGGCAAGCCTTCGGTGGTTTTGTCGATTCAGAAACAGTCAGGAACCAATACGGTTGAAATGGCGCACCGCCTGGAAGCTGAAGTCGAGAAAATCCGCGAAGAACTGCCTTCGGGCATGAAAATTGACCTCTCCTTTGATACCGCTAAATTTATTGAAGAATCCAAAGATGGCGCCATGGAAGAGCTGATCGTGGGCTCGCTGTTGGCGGTGGTCGTGATTTTTCTCTTTCTGCGCACCGTGCGCGGGACGATTATCGCTGCGATTGCGATTCCTACCTCGGTGATCTCGACCTATACCTTTATGGCCATGCTGGGTTTTTCGCTCAATTTTATGAGCCTGATGGGGCTTTCGCTGGTGGTCGGTATTCTCGTTGATGACGCAGTTGTGGATTTGGAGAATATCTTCCGCCATATTGAAATGGGCGAAGATCCCTTCCGAGCTGCGATTCGGGCCACCAATGAAATCGGTCTGGCGGTGGTAGCCACCACCTTTTCGATTGTGGCGGTTTTTGCTCCGGTCGGGTTTATGGGCGGTATGATTGGGCGCTTTTTCAGACAGTTTGGTCTGACCGTGTCCTGTGCGGTACTGGTCTCTCTGCTGGTGGCCCGTACCCTGACGCCCACCCTTGCCGCTTATTTTCTCAAACCCATGCCTGCCAAGCACGTTGATGAACACGAGGCTGCTGTCGAAGGGATTGGCGGCGTGTACCAGGAGATGTTGCGCTGGGCCTTGAATCACCGTTTCTGGACCTTGGGCATAGCGACCCTGACCTTTATTGTGGCGATTCCGATTGCGGGGCTTTTGCCCACAGGTTTTGCGCCTAAAAATGACCGCGATGAATTTTCGATTGGCGTGGACATGCCCTCGGGCAGCAGTCTGAACCAGACCACGGCCCTGCTGCAGGAAATTGCCCGCAGGGTAAAAACCGAGCCGTTGGTTAAAAGTTTGCTGATCACCTCGGGCTCCAGTCGGGGCAGCACCGATTCTGGTTCGGTAGCGGTGACGCTTAAGTCAAAAAAAGACGGACGGCGGGAGAGTGCCGCCCAGGTACAGACCCGCTTACAAAAATTGACTGAGAATATTCCCGGTGCGATTATTTCCTACCGTGAAACCCAAGGGGTGGATGATGGCACGGGCAATACCTATGATATGAACCTCTCTTTGCAGGGGGACAATCTCGAAGATTTGCAATCGGTCGCGGATAAACTGGTGGCCCGTCTGCACCAGATGCCGGTGGTCAAGGTTTCGAAAACCTCAACCGGGACGCCCCGCCAGGAGATTTATCTCAAGGTGGATCGCCGCCGGGCGATGGAATTGGGCATTACCCCTGCGGTTTTGGCCAGCACGATTCGTGCCGCCTCTTTGGGGGATATGGTTACCCAGATGCGCCTTGACAATACCAATGTGGATATTCGCGTGCGCCTCAAGGATTTGGAACGCTATGCCTATGAGCGTCTGCGTTCGCTGCCAGTGCAGAGCAGTACGGGGGCTCAGATTCCGCTGGCAGCCCTGGCCGATATTCAGTTTGAAATTGGCCCCACGAATATTAACCGCTATGACCGTGAACGCCAGGTGATGGTCTATGCCAATGCCACGCCAGGGGCTTCGCTCAGTGAAATTATCGGCCCTGTGACCGAAGAACTCAAGAAAATGAAACTGCCGCCTGGGGTCAATTACAAGTTTCAAGGCCAAGCCGAACGGATGAAGGATTCTTTCAAGAATATGGGCCAGGCCATGATTTTAGCCGTGATCTTTATTTACCTGATTCTGGCCTCGCAGTTTGAGCATTTTCTGCATCCGCTGACGATCATGGTGGCCTTGCCGCTTTCCTTTGCTGGGGCCTTTATGGGCCTGTTTCTGGCCAATCAGGAATTGGGGCTGATGACCCTGATCGGGATTGTCATGTTGCTGGGTCTGGTGGTGAAGAACTCGATTCTTTTGGTGGATTACAGCATTACCCTGATCAAAGAGGGTTTGCCCCGCAACAATGCCTTGCTGGTGGCGGGGCCGGTGCGACTGCGCCCGATTCTGATGACCACCATTGCGATGATTGCGGGCATGTTGCCCGTGGCCATGAAACTTACAGCGGGATCAGAAACACGTGCGCCGATGGCTGTGGCGGTGATTGGGGGCTTGATTACCTCTACGCTTTTGACCCTTTTGGTCGTGCCTGTGGTCTTTACGCTGATGGACGATTTTGTCCGTTTTCTTGGGAAGTTTACGGGCTTTCATGTGAACCATGAACACCCCTTGAAAGAGGCTGAAGAAGGCGCTCTGGAAGCGCTTCAGGCGGCTGAGGCTTTGCCTGAAAATTTGACCTAAGCAAGAAGAATTTTAGCATGTAAGCCATATGTTGTACATGACGTAAATATTAGAAATGGGCTATAGCTTAAGAGTATGATACTTGTAGATCAAGGACAAGGAGCATCTCTTATGAGCGAAGATTCTAAAAAACGAAATATTGCGGTTTTGGGGACTTTCGGCAGTGGTAAAACCACCCTGCTGGAGTCCCTTTTGCATTATTTAGGCGCTATTTCTCAAAAAGGAACGATTGAAGCGGGAACAACAGTTTCAGATTATGATGCTGATGAAATTCGTCGGCATATGTCGTTGGGCAGCAGCCTCTGTCAGGTTCGCACCGAAGATGGCTGGCTGTTTAATTTTATCGACACCCCTGGCTTTCAGGATTTTCTGCATGAAAGTTTAGACAGCTTAAACGTGGTCGAGGGTGTAATTTTGGTTTTGGATCCCCTCAAAGGCTTGGATATTACCACCCAGAAACTGATGGCTGCCATTCGTGAACGCCACTTGCCCTGCATGCTCTTTGTGAATAAATTGGATCATGATCAGGCAGATTTTGAAAGTTTTGCCGCCCAGCTTGAAGAAACCCCTGATTTCCAGAACCTCTATCACCTGACCCTGCCAATTGGGCACGGCCATGATTTGAGTGGTGCGGTTGAGGTGCTGGAAGAAGAAGCCTGGGTCACAGATGAATCCCGTGAAGGCCATTCTGAACAGATTCCGTCTGATCTGGACGCTGCCCATGGTTTAGAAACCCTGGTCGAAGAAGTGTCTGAAGAAGATGCCCATTTACTTGATACTTATCTTGAAACCGGCCATTTGCCGGTGGATGAAGTTCGCCATGTAATCCATGACAGTTTCAAAGCAGGGCACCGTCATCTGCTGCTTTCGGGCTCTGGTAAAACAGGGGCGGGTCTGCACAGTCTGGTCAGTGCCTTGAAATATCTGGCGATTCACCCCGAAGAACGTGGTTCTGTGGTTTGCCAAGAGGTTGAAAACCCCGAAAAAACCTGGGAAGTAGATTTGAACCAGGAAAAACTCTTCAGTGCCTATGTGTTTAAAACGGTGACGGATCCCTATTTGGGCAAGATTTCGTTTTTCCGGGTCTTTTCAGGCGTACTTCAAAACGGTCAGAATGTCTTGAATGCCAATGGTCACAATGAACGCATGGGCAAGTTGATGCGCATGCAGGGCAAAACGACAGAAGCTGTAGAAGAATTGGTGGCCGGAGATATTGGCGCGGTGGCCAAACTGGCACATACCCAAACCGGAGATACCCTGCTGGCCACTCAGCTCGCGGGACAGGCCTTTGTACTGTATCCGCTGAAAAAACCAGAGCCCATTTATTCTGTGGCCATTTCTCCCAAACACCGTCAGGATGAAAACAAGCTGGCCAATGGGCTGCATAAGCTCAAGGAAGAAGACCCTTATTTCACCCTTTCGGTGGACCCGGCGACTCATCAGTCGGTTTTGGGCGGTGTGGGTCAGGCCCATGTGGAATTGCTGATTGAACGTTTGGCCTCTCGTTTCCATGTTGAAGTTGAGCTTTCTGAGCCCCGAATTCCTTACCGTGAAACGATTACCTGCATGGCTGAAGCCCAGGGCAAGCATAAAAAGCAAACTGGGGGCCATGGTCAGTATGGCGATGTCTGGCTGCGCCTGGAACCCCTGCCCCGGGGGGCGGGTTTTGTCTTTGAAACCCAGATTGTAGGCGGTGTGGTGCCGCGTAACTATTGGTCTGCAGTTGAAAAAGGCGTTCAGGAAATTATGCAGGAAGGTATTCTGGCCCGTCAGCCGATTACCGACCTGAAGGTCACACTTTATGACGGTTCCAGCCACAATGTGGACTCTTCAGATCTGGCGTTTCAATTGGCGGCCAAGTTGGCTTTCCGCAATGCCTATGAAAATGCTCAACCCATACTGCTTGAGCCAATTATGCAGCTTGAAATCACCGTTGCTGAAGACCAGACGGGTGCCATTCTGAGCGATTTGGGCAGCCGCCGTGGCCACCCACTGGGCATGGAACTGCAACGCGGTGTGCAGGTAATTCAGGCCGAATTGCCCATGGCTGAAGTTTTGCATTACCCGCCTGTTTTGACCTCGCTGACCCATGGTCAGGGCAGTTTCAGCGCTCGCTTTTCACATTATGCAGAAATGCACGAGTTGCAAAAGCGGGAACTGATTGCACAGGTGCGTGAACTGGTCAGCCAAAGCTAATTGGGATTGAGTCTTTCATGCCTAAGCCGCCCCCACAGGAGCGGCTTTTTTCAGTGCTTTAATCGGGTTCAGTCGGAAGTGAGCGCTGTTCTATATGGGCTTGAAGTCGAGCGACCAGCCAGGCCTGATCGGTTTTGCTCAGGGTTTCACCCAGGCTATATTTCTTTTGGTCTTTTGCCTGAATGAGCACTCCGTCCTTTTGGGTTTCAAAATTGGCGCTCCAGGGATCGTTTCTCAGTCGAATCGTTTTAATTTCGGAGAGCGGCAGATGTTCCTGTTTGGGGGCATCAAGCGGAGAATAGGTTTCAATGAAAAGGCTGTCAGCTGTCATTTTGAGATGTTTACGGCTTCGTGTCAGGCGCAGCAGTGCCTGGCGTTCAGCGAAAAGATACCAGGCGATCGAAGGCAGATAGGTGAGTAAAAAGAGCAGAGCTACCCAGTCTGAGGTTAGAGCGTGCATACGCATCAGGGCGACCAGCAGAGAGAGATAACTGGCTCCCAGGCCCAGGGCCTGTATGCTTTGGCGGAGCACATGTTTCTGTTTTTGCTTGGTGTTCAGATCTTGAGGAGGAACGATAATTTCTGTTTGTTCCTCCTGTTCAGTGATGTGCAGTGCCGATTGATTCGGTAAGGATAAGACGTTCTCCGTATGGACGGGTTGAAAAGATTGGGCGGCACTCAGCTTATGGTCTGTGTGTTTGATGAGAGTGTCTTTTTTTTCTTCCAGAGCTTGCCTAAATTGAGCTTGAAGCAGTCTGAATAAATAGGCGCGATCTTGATCGTTTAAGGCGTGTCCAAAGCGATAAACCCTGTATTTTCCTGAACTGATCGATTGCCCGGAGAGGGTGGGTTGATGCTCTATGAGCTGTAGTTCTATCTGTTCTCCTCGATTTTCTAAGTTCCAACTTTTGCGTTTTTCTTCAATCCGGGCCAAACGATTCCAGGGGATTTCAAATGTTTCGCGAGGTTTTTGGGGGGGGGTTTGGGAAATAAAAATAGACTCTGCTGTGAGTTTGAGTTCGGTTTCCATCTGGAGCAGATGTTTGAATTTGTTTTTTTCGTAATAAAAGGATCCAAGCAGTAAAAACAGTAGGGGAGAAAAAAGACTGGCAAATAAAACGGGATTTGGAATGGTTACTAAAAAAATAATGCTGATGGCACTGAAACGGGCTCCCAGCAAAATAAGCTGGTGGCGTTCTTTTTTCTTTAGTTCATCGGAATGTGGATGGGCTGGAATTTGAATTTGGAGAAAATCACTTTCCTGTCTGACTTGTAATTGAGATTCAAGGGGAGGGCGCAAAAAGGCTCGTTCAGGAACTTTTGAATTGACTGGGACAGGGCGATTTTCTATTTGCTTTAGGGTTTCCAAGGCTTTTTCGGCACTCGGGCAGCGATCTTCAGGCAGTGGATCGAGCAGGCTGTGCAGCCAGGTGATCAGTGCTGGGCTGCAGTGGGCATAGGGTTCAAAATCCAGACGCAGGCGTTTTTGGGGCAATTCAGAGGGGACACGGCCTGTCAATAAATGCACCAGGGTGGCCGCCAGACCATAGAGATCACTGGTGGGAACGGCTTTGCCCGCAAACTGTTCGGGGGCCATATAGCCAAAGGTGCCTGCGACAGTCGAACTGCCTTCAGGGGTTAAGAGCTGGCTGACTGCGCCGAAATCGATCAGAAAAAGTTGACCTTCTTGATTCAGCACCAAATTTTTGGGTTTGATATCGCGGTGAATCAAAGGGGGATGGTGACCGTGTAAAAAGATCAGAATTTGAAGCAATTGCTCAGCCAGTTCCCGAATTTCTTGTTCGCTGGGTCGCCAACCATCGCCCAGTTTTTCGGCCAGGGTTTGACCTGGGATATAGGCGGTGATCAGGTAAATGCCATTTTCGCCCTGGCCCCAATCCAAGAAGCGGGGCAGTGCGGGATGCTCCAAATTTTTGAGGGTTTGGGCCTCGCGCTCAAAGAGTTCGAGGTTTTTCCAGGTGGGCATTTCGCTGAAATTCAGGGTTTTGACCACCACCTGCTGGTTCTGCCATTCGCCCAAAAGCGTTTTTTGCCCCGGGCGTTCCGCCAAGGGGCGAATGATGGTCAGATTTTCAGGCAGAAGGTTGGGAAGCGCGCTCAGGGCAAGACTTCTACTTTCTCAGGCGGGAAAGTTTCGTCCATCAGGCGTTCCATGGCATAGAGGGCAATCCCATAGGCATTGGAGGCCTCATGCAGGCGATGGGGCAGCTTGTCGGCAAAGTGCACAAAACGCTCTTTGATCAGTTGGTTGCGCCGGAAGGCATGTTCCATCATATGCTTACCGGCCACGCCGGTTGAAACCAATTGCAGCTGTTCCTGCTGACGTCCCAAGGGTTTCATGACCTCTTGCAGAGAATGGCCCAGATAATCGCAGAAATCTGTATAAATGACCTGGGCCAGTTCGTGCAGTTCTTTGGGGGAAATCGTTTTTAAATCCAAACCAATCGCACGGGCCAGCAGGATATAGGCGTCGTTTTCCTGAAGCAGGGGGAAATCGTGTTCCCGCGCAATTTCAGGGTGAATATACTTGAGCAGACTGGCAATCACCACCATGCGGCAAACCCGTGCGGTAAAAGGATACTCCTGGTCTTTCAGCTGGGCAGATTGCTTGATTTGATTTACCGAAGTATACAGCGCACCATGGGGCATAAACTGGTGGTGGGTCAGGCGGTGGCGCAGGTAACGCGCCAAACGGGCCCGACCTTCGGGATCTATCCGGCTTTTCAGAATCGGGGTAATATGGGTTTCGCGCGAGCCCACATCGACCACCATGGCATTTTTATACATGCGTGAGGCCAGATAGGCGCTGCCATAAAATTGCGTGGCCACAAAGGCCGAGGCATTTTCCCCCTTGACCGAGAAGAGCTCGCGGGGGGTAAAGGGTTTACCGTCGGCTCTTACTATCCCGACTTTTTCAGGGTCAAACAGCGATTGAATAAAGACATTGGCAGTATAGTGCAGACCTTCTTCATAGCTGCCAAAGGCAGAATAGGGCATGCCTGAGAGAAAATAAATCTTATTCAATTGTTGGGGGTCGATTTTTTTGACATAGAGAAACTGGGCGATGGTTTCCATCAGGGCCCCACCAAACTCACAGTAATAATCTGGGCCGAAATGAAAGGGCACACGGAAAATCAACCAATCGACATAGGGCACCTTTTGGGGACCTTCAACGTGAATCAAACACAGTTTAACCTGATCGATATCGAGATCGATGCCAAGGGTATAGGCCATCTCTTAATACACCGTTGAACTCAGCAACTTGCCCTTTTCATCGAAACTGAAATGGGAATAATCCAGATACCACCAAGTCGTGGTGGTACTGCCGTCATCGCGTTTAGAGGTGGTCACGCCTTCTGGGCCATGTTGGCGGCGTAACCAGACAGAACGCTGGTCAGAGCTGAGATGGGCGGGTGGATTGACCGGGCCGAGCTTGATTTTGTTCTCGTCCAGTTCTTGTTTCCACTCTTCCTGTTTGGCCTGGGCTTCACGGGCATAGTTGCTGTCTGCGGGAATATACTGCATCTGGCGATAGGCGCCACGCAGATTGCCATTGACTGCTTTTTCCATCGCCCGTTCGAAAATGGTGCGTACCCGTGTTTGGTTGAAAAGTGCTTGGGCTTCTTGCGCATATTCAGAAGTGGGGTTGATATTGGCAAGGGTCAGCAGGGCTTCATGCAGACTGTGTGAGGCGACCAAGCGTTTGCCATAGTTCAGCTCAATCAAATTCCATTTGCGCTGGGCTTCAGCATAGTAGGGCTGGCCAGGACGCACATAGCGCAGGTATTGCAGGGCCAGATCGACCCGTGAGCGTTCGTTATCGAGCACTTCCTGCTTAACGGGAACATTCCAGAGCAGAAGCAGGGTTTGGTTATTGGCCATGATCCAGTCGGCAATCTGAAGATAGCTGGTGGAGTCATGTTTGGCGCTGACGCGTGCGCTGAGATAGGGGTGCGGATATTCCCGCAGGGTATAGGCTGCGCTGAAATGCTCACTGGAACCCGCTACCATTTGGGCATAGGGTTCAATCGAGAAACGGCGAACCGGTTTTTGTTCGGGGTCGAGCAGCTCGATTTCGAGCTGAACTCCCCGTACCGCCAAAGGGGAGATGTTTTTAACAATTCCAGAAACTTCAACTTCGGTAATGTTTTGCTCTGTCAGCCGCACATTGACTTGAAGAACCTGCGCCAAGACTTCGGCTTTGCTGGGGGCTGCCGATTCTGTTCTTTTGAGGGGCATTGAAGCCGGTTTGGCAGGTTGAGGAGATGATTTGGGAGCTTGTGGTTTTGATGCTGGGGCCTGTGAACTTCCTTCTTCAGGCAATTCCAGGTTTAAATCATCTAAATCAAGATCCTCATCGGCAGAAAAGGCAGGTATGCCCGGCGCAAATAAGGCCAGAATAACGGCTGTGCAAAGGCTGGTTTTCCAGAGCTGATGTTTCATTCGATATACTCCCTTAAACGTCTGTTGCGGTTGGGATGGCGTAGCTTGCGCAGAGCCTTGGCCTCGATCTGGCGAATGCGTTCACGGGTGACATTAAAGTACTGGCCCACTTCTTCAAGGGTACGGGGGTTGCCATCGCCCAAACCAAAACGCAGGGCCAAAACCTCGCGTTCCCGATCAGAGAGGGTTTTGAGTACTTCGTCCAAGTCATCCCGTAGCAATTCCTGGGTGACAGATTCTACTGGGGTTTCACCATCTGTGCCCTCAATAAAATCACTCAGGCGACTGTCTTCTTCTTTGCCGATTGGGGTCTCCAGTGAGATGGGTTCCTGCGCGACTTTGATAATCTCGCGCAGTTTATCTACGCTGACTTCCATGGCTTCAGCAATCTCATCTTCTGTGGGTTTGCGTCCGTGTTTTTGAGAGAGCTTGCGCGTGACTTTTTTGAGGCGGTTAATGGTTTCTACCATATGCACGGGAATACGGATCGTGCGCGCTTGGTCTGCAATTGCGCGGGTAATCGCCTGACGAATCCACCAGGTGGCATAGGTACTGAACTTATAACCTTTTTGGTAATCGAATTTTTCAACGGCGCGAATCAAGCCCAAATTGCCTTCCTGAATCAAATCCAGAAAGAGCATGCCCCGCCCCACGTATTTCTTGGCGATACTGACCACCAAGCGCAGATTGGCTTTGGTGAGCATGCGTTTGGCTTCATTGGCGCTTTTGGCAAGATTGCGCAAATCTTCAGTGCTGGTGGCCTTGCCTGCTGCTGTGCGTTCTTCAGCGACTTGAATTTCAGCCTTTTCAAGATAGGCCTGAATTTCTTCCAGCGAAAGGCTTTGAATCTTGGAGATTTCCATTTCCTCTTCTTCGTTGTCGGAGAAGAGGCTGGCATCTTCAATAATTGTTTTTTTCAATTCGTCTTCATCGAGCACTTCTTCGTCTGAGGCATCCAAGGTATCCTGCATACCGCTGGTATTGTAGCTTTTGGCAATGGTTTTGGCTAAAACCTTGGTTAAACCAGGGGTTTGGGTTTGAATGACTTCGCTTAAATCATTTTGAAGAAATTTACCTGCTTCAATCCGTTTGGCCAGTTCGACTTCTTCCGCACTTTTCAAGAGCGGAATCGAACCAATCTCTTTGAGATACATGCGCACGGGATCATCGCTGGAGACGGCACTGGGAGTATCCAGATCCAGGGTGACATCTTCGTCTTTTGTTTCGTCTTCGCTGTCATCTTCAGTTGAAATTTCATCTTCTGTTTCAACATAGCGACTGTCTGCAACGGCCAGACCGGCACCTACCACGACCTGCTCACCCACACCGGGCAAATCATCTTCGTCTTCGCGGTGGCGGGGCGCATCATAATCTTGATTGCTTGACTTCTTGCGTTTACTGTGACCCTGTGTCAAATCCTGTATCTCTCCTTCAGGCTGAATCTATTTTCAGACGCTTACAGACCTGTCTGTCGCAGTTGCGCCAGCACTTTCATCTGCTCCATATAATCTTTCATCAGCAGCAAATAACTCTCTTGATCCTGCTCGGCTTCCGCTTGCTGGATCTGCTGACTGAGTTGACTGATTTGACGGTTCTGGCACTCAAGTTTAACATTTCTGATAAAATCAGCCAACGATTTATCAAAGTTAAGACTTTTAAGCTGCTCACTCTCCATCATTTCAACCAGACGCCGATGAATTTCTACTTCTGGAAAGACCGTAAACAGCTGCTGCCATTCAAAGGCATAGCCCTGTTCATGCAGGTCGACCAGATACTGGCGCAGATATTCATGCAGGGTGTCTACAAAGACCAGCTCCCGAACAGCGGCAACCACTTGCTCCCGACGTTCTGGATACTGGAGTATCAGATACAACAGGCCTGATTCTGACCCATACAGTTTATCACGGGCTTCGGCAGAAATAAAAGCAGACCTTGGGTTTTTGCCACTTGCCTCAGCAGAAGCTGACCGATTTTTTTTGGAACGTCCCGGTTTCTTGATTTCCTGGGTCAGTTGTTCTCGCAGCACGCCTTCGTCTACTTGCAGGCGCGCTGCGACCTGGCGAATTGATTCATCGCGGTAAACCGGTTCGCGGATGGTTTTTAAAATGGTGATCGCTGCTTTGGCGGCCAGGGCCTTGTCGAGCGTGCTGTCAAGCTGAAAGCCTTCCAAGGCTTTGTTTAAACGGTATTCAATCAGGGGCAGGGCTTGATCCAGAACCGCTTGAAAAGCCTCCGCCCCGCGTTGGTGGAGAAAGGTGTCAGGGTCTTCGCGGTCGGGAATTTCAATCACCTTGATTTGCATATGCATGTCTGCGCTGACTTCATGGAGAATATCCGCGCCCCGATCGGTGGCTTTTTGGCCGGCTGGGTCGGCATCGTAGCACATCACGATTTGCTGGCTGTCGGTAAAGCGCAGCACCTGTCGGGCCTGCATGGGGGTCAGGGCCGTTCCCAAACCTGCGACCGCATGTTCAAAACCGTATTGGTGGGCGGTGATAACATCCAGATAACCTTCCATCAGCAGCACCTGATCCCGCTCACGAATAGCTTTCTTGGCCAGATTCAGGCCATAGACATGCTGGCCCTTCTGGTAAATTTCTGTTTCAGGCGAGTTGATATACTTGGCGGCTACGTCCGGGCTCAGGGCCCTTCCGCCAAAGCCCAAAACTTCACCATTGACACTCACGATTGGAAAGATCAGGCGGTGGCGAAAGAGGTCATAATGCCCTTCCTTGTGGTCGTATTTGCCAAACAGACCACTTTTTTCAAGTTCTTCCTGGCTGAAATGCTTGCCGCGCAAGTGGTCATAGAGAGCGTTCCAGTGGTTGATTGCAAAACCCAATTGAAAGCGTTTCTGCATTTCTTCGCTGATTTTTCGGGTTTGCAGATAGGCCCGGCCTTCTGCGCCATATTCGGGGTGGTTCAGGGCCCATTCAAAATACAGGCTGGCTTCCTGGTTGATGCGGCGCAGGGTATTGCGAAAGATTTCTTCTTCTTCGGCGGTTTCAGAGAAAACCAGATGCACGCCCGTGACTTGGGCCAGATCCTTGATGGCTTCCATAAAGGACTGGTTATTGTGGCTCATCAGAAACGAGATCACATTGCCAGCGGCCCCACAACCAAAACATTTGTAAATCTGTTTTTCGGGGCTGACCACAAAGGAAGGCGTTTTTTCATTGTGAAAGGGACACAGACCTTTGTAGCGATGGCCTGTGCGTTTCAGGCTTACATATTGCCCTATGATATCCACAATATCCGCACGTTGGCGGATTTCTTCAATAATGGCGGGGTCTAGCTTGGAACTCATGGCGTTTTCAATCGCTCAAATAGAAATAGGGTCTTTGTATTATAATGCCCTCTGGACTGTGATTAACAGAGAAAGGGTCCTCTCATGTATAAACTTGTACTTCTGCGCCATGGCGAAAGTGAATGGAACCGTGAAAACCGCTTTACGGGCTGGACAGACGTGGATTTGTCTGAAAAAGGCCGGGCCGAAGCCGCTGAAGCTGGGCGCTTGCTCAAAGCTGAAGGTTTTGCCTTTGATTTGGCCTTTACCTCGGTTTTAAAGCGCGCGATTCGCACGCTTTGGATGGCCTTGGATGAAATGGACCGTGTCTGGATTGAGGTCCGCAAGGTTTGGCAGCTCAATGAACGCCATTATGGGGCTTTGCAGGGCTTGAACAAGGCCGAAACCGCAGCCCAGCATGGCGAAGATCAGGTCAAAGTCTGGCGGCGCAGTTATGATGTGCCCCCTCCTGAGCTTGAAAAAAGCGACGCGCGCTACCCAGGGCATGACCCCCGCTATGCGGGTTTGTCTGAAGCTGAATTGCCGCTGACAGAAAGTCTGGCCACTACCGTGGAGCGAGTCGTTCCCTATTGGGAAAAAGAAATTGCTCCTGCCATCAAAGCGGGCCGTCAGGTCTTGATTGCGGCCCATGGCAACAGTCTGCGTGCCTTGGTGAAATATCTCGATGGGGTGCCTGAAGCTGAAATCGTGGGCCTGAATATTCCCACGGGGATTCCTTTGGTCTACGAGCTAGATGCAGATTTAAAACCCCTGCGCCATTATTATCTGGGAGATCCTGAAAAAGTTCAGGCTGCGATCAGCGGTGTGGCCAATCAGGGCAAAGCCAAATAGCTTAAAATTCCCAGCGGAAACCTACACGCACTTCGGTGGCTGGGGGTGTATTGACCCCGGCCATCCAGTTTTGGCGCACTTCGGCGTTGAAATGGTGATAATCTACACCCAGACCGGCATAGCCGCCTGCGCCTGCAGAAACTTTCGCGCCCAACATGCCGGCCTGGGCGACAGCCCCCACCGTGGCATAGACACCGGCAGGGCTGTCGCTTGGTTTCCAGGCGGCTTTCAGCCCCAGTGAAGCTCGTGCCAGACCGGATTGATCTCCCCCCAGCAGCTGCAATTCCTGGGTGACACCGCCTTCAAAATGGCGCACAGAAAAGAGATCACTTTCACGGGAAATACCCACACCCGCCAAAATACGCCCTCCTTGGCTGGAGGCCACCAGGTGGATCCGTTCGGGGTCGGTGAAAAGGTTGCCATCTGAACCTGAATGGGTTTTACCGGGCGCCAAAAGCTGGTCAATCAGGGCATAGAGGGCGGCGTCTTTGCGTTGCAAAAGGGTTTTATCCCCGGTCAGATAGGTTTCCATGCCCTCAGCGAAATATTCGTAAGGATTGGTTTTGGCGTAGGAGGTAATAAAGCCCTCTTTGCCTTGGGTTTTCTTGTCTTTTTGCCAGGCCTGGCTGTAGAGGTTTTTCACGGCATCCCGTTGATCATCGTTGAGCAGATTGAGGTGAATGACGTGGGCGAATTCATGGCTGAAAACGCCGTGGGGGATATAGTCCCGCAACATGCCGCCACGGTCGAGCATGCGCAGTGAAATTTTACGGGCGACCAGTCCCAGCAGGGGATCTTTGACCACATGGGCCCCTGGCATGATCACCCCAGCCGTGCCCTTGGGCAGCACCGTATCAAAGCGGGCATTGGTTTCGCCTGTGACGAAGAAAAACTGAAAACCAGCGCCGTAGTTGTCATTGGCGATGGCATTCAGGCTGGGCAAGAGGCTGGGAAAATGCTGAAGGTAAACCTTGAGCTCATCCAGCACCTGGCGTTGTTCGGCACGGTTCAGCACTGTAAAGTTTGAAAAGATCAGTTTGAATTCAGCTGAATCGAGCAGAGCGAATTCTGCGGGAGAGAAGTCTGCTGCATAATCTGCGGGGTTGAGATCCAGATCGCGTAAAATCGGCGTGACTTCGCTGTCGAGTTTCAGGGCTGCCAGTTGGGGGCGGTATTTATCGCGCTCAGGGCGGGGCAATTGCAGGAGCAGACCGCGCAATTCAAGTGCTTCACCAATTTCGAGCTTGCCATCTTTGAGGGCCAGGGCCAAAGCCGTGCGGATCATATGGTGGGGTGAGCGCTCTTCGCCGGGGCTGAAAAGCCCCTGACTGCCCATCAGGGGCATGGCTTTGAGTAGGGCTTGAATCTCAGCAGGGCTGGCTTTGCGGCTCTGTTCGAGCAGAGAGGCGCTCAGGGGGCCAGGGGGGCTGGTTGGCCAGGGGAAGCGTGAATCGCTCTGGTATTGATCTTTGTGGCTCAGGATCTCGGCCTGAGTAGGGCTGAGGGGCGGGCGGCTCAGGCGAGTGGGGGACGGTTGGGGGAGACTTTGGGCTTGAGGTTGAATGGCTTGCATAAATCGAGAGGCTCCCCGCATGAAAAATTAAATAGACTTAATTATTATTTAATCAAAATTTAATTTTAAAGTCAAGTTAAACCTATCTATTCAAGCGCCGCCTTGAGAATCTCAAGCACCCGCTCCAGTTCGGTCTGGGTATTGTAAAAATGGGGTGAAAAACGCAGATAGCGTTCCTCACGCAGAGAACATTCCACCTTGTTCTGGGTCAGAATTTCATACAGGTGGGTGGCCTGTGCCGGAGGCAGATCGAGGGTTAAAATTCCCAGGCGTTCTGAAGAATGGGCGGGGGTAATCACTTTGAGACCGAGATCTTCACAGGCGTCCCGCAGCCAGGCCGTTAAAAACAGAATATGGGTTTCAATCGTGTGCATGCCGATTTCTTCAAACAAACCGAGTGCGGCATGCAGACCCGCAATGCCCAGAAAATTGAGCGTGCCTGTTTCAAAACGGCAGGCATCGCCACGGAATTTCAGTTCATAATCCAAAAGATCCCATTCGTTCTCCACACTCAGCCAGCCTGCAAAAACGGGTTTGAGTTCTGCTTGCAGGCGTTTGGAAATATATAAAAAGCCTGCACCAGCAGGGCCCATCAACCATTTGTGTCCACCGCAGGAGACAAAATCAATGCCGAGGGTTTCGACATTCAAATCGGTAGCTCCCAGGGCTTGGATACTGTCGACACTCAACCAGGTGCCGTGTGCATGGCAAAGTTCGCTTAAACCTTCCAAATTTATGCGTTGGCCGCTTAAAAACTGAACTTGGCTGACCGAAAGCAGACGGGTGCGAGGGGTCATGGCGGCGGCAAAATCTTCAAGTGCCAGATAGTGGCCACGGGGGGTGACATAATCAATTTCAACACCGAGATGGCGCAGGTTTTCAAAGGGATAGACATTGGCGGGAAATTCCAGACGGTTGAGCAGGATGCGGTCACCGGGCTGCCAGGGAAAACTGGCAGCTAAAATATTGAAGCCACCGGAGGTATTTTGAGAAAAGGCAATCCGGTCGGCATGGGTATGCAAGAGGCGGGCCAGTCGCTCACGGGCTTCCTGCAGTTTGGGCTGAAAGGAAAAATAGTTCTCGATTTCTGTGAGGTGCCGTTGGGCAATATACTCATTCAAAGTTTCAACCACACGGGTGGAAAAAGGACTGATCGCCGCGTGGTTGAGATAAATCTGGGTTTGAGTATGCGGAAAGAGTTCACGATAGGGGGCCGGAAAATTCATGGTTTTGTTCTCCAAATTAAAACAGGCAGCCCAGAGGCTGCCTGTTCAAACATCTGCTTTAAGTATCAGACCAGCTCAACCAGAGCCATGGGAGCGCCATCACCACGACGGGGGGGCAGGTGCAATACACGCACATAACCACCGTTGCGATCGGCATAACCAGGGGCAATGGTTTCAAACAGGCGCTGGGCGATTGTTTTTTCGCGTGCCTTTACCTGTTTGGACTTCTCATCACGCTTGACCACGCGATATTTGGTTTCGTCTACAATATCTTTCTTCTCCACGGTCAAAACCACGGGTTTGCTGGAACGGTTTTCCAGCAGGTAGGAAGATACCAAACGACGGGCATTCAGATCTTCTTTGCCACGTTTGGCAAGGGTGATCATCCGCTCAACTTCAGCTTTCACAGCTTTTGCTTTGGCTTCGGTGGTTTCCACACGGCCATGCTTCAAAACCTGGGTGGTCAGACTGCGCAGGAGGGCCCGGCGCTGATCGGCCGGCAGGCCAAGTTTATGACGTTTTTTCTTGTGTCTCATGGATCAGTTTACTCCTCGTCTGCGTCTTCATCATCATCGTCTTTTTTACGCCCACCGCTGCGGAGCAGATAACCCATACTTTTGACTTTATCAATGACTTCTTCAGCAGATTTCTTACCGAAGTTCTTGATATCCATCAGTTCACGCTCAGATTTCTTGAGCAGATCTGACAGGTTAAAGATATTGGCACGCTTCAAGCAGTTATAGGCACGGATAGAGAGTTCCAGCTCTTCAATGCTGATCTCTTCTTCCTTGGATTTTTTGGGCTCATCTTCCTGTTCAGCCATCAGGCTGCCCACCATAGACATGCCTTCACCAGAAAGAACCGTAAAATGACGGAACTTTTCAGAAAGGATGGCGGCACTGGTGCTGATAGCTTTATCGGGAGCGATGCTGCCATCGGTCCAGACTTCCAGGATCAGTTTGTCAAAATTGGTGATCTGACCCACGCGGGTATTTTCAACCTTGTAATTGACACGGTGCACGGGCATGTAAATGGCGTCAATGGGGAGCCAGCCCAGAGGAAGTTCCTCACGGCGAACTTGTTCAGCAGGCACGAAGCCTTTGCCTTTTTCAACACGCATTTCCATTTCCAATTGGGCACCATCCTGAAGGGTGGCCAAACGAGCCGCTTTGTTAACCACTTCTACTTCACTGTCACAGACAATATCCGCAGCGGTCACATTCGCGGGCCCTTTGATGGACAAAGTCACAATTTTAGGACCTTCTCCATAGGATTTAAAGGCAACTTTTTTGAGGTTCATGATCACGTCAAGAACATCTTCAACCATGCCTTCAATCACAGAAAATTCATGCAAAACACCGTCAATTTTGACGGCAGTAATTGCTGCGCCTTCCAAATCGGAAAGCAAGACCCGACGCAGGGAGTTACCAAGGGTGGTACCATAACCCTGATCCAGAGGCTCGGCTACAAATTTGCCGTAGAGACCATCGGTCGTCTCAAAGGATTCCACACACTCAATGGTTGGGTTTTCCATAGGTATTCAGCGTTTAACCTTTCATTCCAGAGGTAATGAGTCTATCTCTTAGACTCTGCGCCGTTTGGGCGGGCGGCAACCGTTGTGGGGGATAGGAGTTACGTCACGGATACGGGAAATTCCCAGACCCACTGACTGTAAGGCACGGATGGCGGTTTCGCGACCTGAACCAGGACCCTTCACATAAATATCTACTTCTTGCAGGCCATGATCCATGGCGGTGCGGGCTGCATTTTCAGCAGCAGACTGGGCGGCAAAGGGAGTACCCTTCTTTGCGCCTTTGAAACCGACGGTGCCGGCACTTGCCCAGGAAATGGTATTCCCCTGGCTATCGCTGATCGTAACGATGGTGTTGTTGAAGGTGGATTGAATATGAACCACACCTTTGCTGACACTGCGTTTGATTTTGCGACGGGGCTTAGCGGTTGATTTGGCTTTGCGTGACATCTGCTCTTTCTCTCCTTATTTCCGTCCACGTCCGGCAACGGTCTTACGAACGCCGCGACGGGTTCTAGCATTGGTCCGAGTTCTTTGGCCGCGCACGGGTAGACCGCGACGGTGACGGATGCCTCGAAAAGTGCCGATTTCAATCAGGCGTTTAATATTCAATTGAACTTCCCGGCGAAGATCACCTTCTACCCGGATATTGTCGATTTCTTCGCGCAGACGAGCGACTTCGTCATCGGATAACTGATGTGTACGGGTATCAGGGTTGATACCTGTTCTCGTCAGAATTCCCTGACTTGTTTTCAGTCCAATACCAAAGATATAAGTCAGCGCAATTTCAATGCGTTTGTTGCGTGGCAAATCCACACCTGCAATACGTGCCATAAATACGTCCAGTTAACTCCTTTTCATTCTGTTCGCAAAGATTATCCTTGGCGCTGCTTGTGTTTTGGATTTTCACAAATCACCATCACACGGCCTTTGCGTTTAATTACACGACATTTGTTACAAATCGGTTTGACAGATGAGCGTACTTTCATAATCTTCTTCTCTCTTATTTCAATCGATACGTGATCCGCCCGCGGGTCAGGTCGTAGGGAGACAACTCGACCTTTACCCGATCCCCTGGCAGGATCTTAATAAAGTTTTTGCGCATCCGCCCGGAGATATGGGCGAGAATTTCATGGCCGTTTTCCAGCTTCACAGTAAACATGGCGTTCGGAAGCGATTGCTGGATCGCGCCTTCCATTTCAATAACGTCTTCTTTTCCCATAAATTAATCTTTCTCTTAACCTGAATTATACGTTCTCACCCAGACAGTGGCAAGTACAAGCATAGATGCCAGTACAGGTACAGATCGGCTTTGAACGGGGTCAAAACACAGGCTAACCACAGGCAAACCACGGGGTATAACCGATGACTCGGATTATAAGGTTGGGTGTATTTAGACAAAGAAGTATCTTAGCGCAATGCATAGCAAAAAGCCAGATGATTCAGCAGAGATCATCGCAAAAAATAATATTTTTCGTATCTGTGCTGTGTGCCGGTGATCAGTTTGCTCCAATAGTCACATAGACGGCCTCTGGCATTTTTGTCTTGACAGCCATATTGCGCCAGTTGCAAACCGGCATAGCGTGCCCAGAGCAAGAGCAGGGTCTGGTGCACCGCTCCCAGGGGGCTGATATCTCCTTGTGGGCTTGGCAGCGTAAGCGTATTCTCGTGCAGTTGGGCTTGAGCATTCGGGAGACAGAACGCTTGAAATTGGGGGGGGATTCCTTCAAGCGCTAGATCGGGAAGCAGGTTGTGCAGATCGGGAGGGGCTTGGGCTGTTCCTGCCAAAGCCAGGGTGCTGGGACCCAGACTTTGTGTCCAGACCAACAAGCGATTTCCTTGAAAAAATTCAAGCATCCCCGGCGCTATCAGCGCGGCTTCTGTTTGCCAAAACCAGTAGCCCGCTTCAATTTTGTCTGTTGGACGCAGATCCAGGATCAGTGTGGAAGGTTGAGCTTCTGAAATAAATTCCTGGTCTTTGCTGAAGTTTACACCCCAACCCTGTGCATCAGCGCGCATCTGCCGCTGAACTTTTGTAAAGTCCAAAATATGGGTGGGCCAGGCTGTGAGTAAGGTTTCACCGCTTTCAAGATAGCTGACAAGGCCTGTGCATTTTTCCTGCAGCCAGCTTTCAGGCCAAGCGGCTGGTGTTTCGCCAAACCAATCATAGGGAGATTCTGCCAGTGCCCAAAGTGAAACAGGAACCGTGGGCCCTGCGACTGTCACTTTTTGACCCGAGCGCGCGACCAAGAGTGCCAAGAGGCTGCTGGCGGGAGTTTCTCCCAAAATGATCAAATCGTTTGAAATTTGCACGTGACTCTCCTTTATTTCACGGGGCGCTATCCTATACAATAACAGGTATGCGCATTGATATCCGTGGTTCTGAATCTGATTTTTCTGGCTATCAGCCTGCTCGGGCGGGTCAGAATCAAGACTCTCCTGCTTTTCAGGCCTTGCTTGAACAGGCCTTGGGCTCTGCTGTGCTTGCCACACCTCAACCCTCTCCATCTTCTGCTGTTCCTGTGATGCTCAGCATGAACCCTGTAAATTTGACTGAAGATGAGTTAGATGCCCAAGAGGATCTTGAAATTCAAGAAGAAGAGTCTGAGCTGCTTGAGATTCGCGAAGAGTCCTATGAAGAAGATTTGCTTGAAAATGAAGAGGTCATGGAAGACCTTGTTGAGCAATGGGAGGAGGCCGCTCCCGGAGAAGAGGATAAGGTGTCGGAGCGGGAGCTTGACGATCTTTCAGATCAAATGGACTTGCAGGATTTAGGCCTGGATCTTGCCGATGATTTACCCGAATTGGGCTTGGAGCCTGAATCAGCGATTTTAGACGGAGATTCTGATTCTTCGAATTCCCGCGATTCCTCAGAAGAAAAACAAGGCAAGGCCTCTGGCAAATCAGGGCAGGCTTACTCCGCCGAATCGGCTGCTGTGCAGGAACGCGAAATGACCTATACCGAGATCCAGCATCTGGTGGATACGGTTTTGCATGGCAGCAGTACGTTGCCCTATAAACTTCACCGTGTTTTGGGCAAAGTGCTCGATAGCCTGATCTCTGGGCAGCGCTACCCTTTGGATCAACATACGCTTTTGGATCTTGATGTTTCTGAATGGAAAACTCTGTTTGAACTTTTTCCTCCCCGTTTTTTTCACGGTTTGATTCGACCTTTACAGCTCAATGCAGGGAATGATTTTCAGCAGATCAAGGCGGGTTATGCATTATTTGACAAGGTCTTTTATCAGCGTGGCTTGGAACCCCAGGATTTGGATTTACTTGAAGAACTCTGGGGGGCTTTGGTACCTTTGCCGAGCATGTTTACCAGCTGGTTACGTCAGCCTGAATTGCCCACCTTGTCTTTGACAGATTTACAATATCCGCTTGAGATGTTACAACAGCATCAGGGACTTTTACCTGGGGCCAGTGGCAGAATTCAGGGCCTGGCTTTGCAATATCTGCATCACCCTGAAACGGCGGTTGAATTGCTGAGTATCAGCCGACAAATTTTGCACGGACTGCCCTTAAACGAAGCCCAGAACCAATTGTTGAGTGAGAAACTTGCAGACTATTGTTTTTCAAATGCACTTCAATCATCAACCCAGATTGTGCCTATTTTAAGCAAGGCACTGGCAGGGCAAGATCTCAGTCAGGAAGAAATTTTGCAGATTTTGCAGGGGGCCTCTCAAAAAATTCTCAGCCATTTGCCCTATGCGCAGTTGCCAGCTTCTCTTCAGGAGATTATCGACTTTATTCATACGGATCCTGACCACAGTGAAGACAATATCCTGGCACTCTTTCTTGAGAATGAATCCCAGAGCTGAGTAGAGTCCTGGTATAATAGAGCGTCCTTTCAGGTCACACGCATTGCTAACCCTTGCATTCTGGCTGCAAACAATATAGGAATCAACTATGCTCACTCGCCTCGGAACCTTTGTGGTCCGCTTCCGTTTGTATATTATTCTGTTCTGGATTCTCCTGCTGATTCCAGCTTTTTATGCCAGTACCCATCTTCACAATGTTTTGCAGGGAGAAGTGACCAGTGCCAAAGGTGGGGAAATGTACCGTCAGGAAGCTTTGCTCAATAAGGAGTTTCCTGAACAATATCTTTACAATATCCTGATTGTCTTAAAAAGCACGCAAAACAAAGTTGAAGACCCCGTCTACAGCCAATTGATAGAGCGCTATATCAAAGTTGCTCAGAGCGTAAAAGGGGCGGCCCCTCCCGTTTCTTTCCAGCAGGATCCCAGCATGCTCAGCCAAGACCATCGCAATACCTTTGTCTATATTGGGCTTGAAGCCCGCAATTACAAAGACGCCGATGTCTTGGCCCTGCATTTGACCGAGGCCTTGCGAAAAGTGGAACTGCCCAAAGGTTTTGAAATGCGTTTGACCGGAGGGCCTCTGTTTGGGCGTGAAATTACCACGGTCAGCGCCAAGGATGGGTTCAATACCGAAAAGCGGATTTTGCCGATTGTCGGCGTGGTGCTGATTTTTGCCTTTGGCGGTTTGGTGGCTGCGGGCCTGCCGCTTTTGATGGGCATGATGAGTACCCTTCTGACCCTGGGTATTTTGTTTATTCTGGCTCATTTTTTAGAAATCACTTCCCTCTCCCAGAATATTGTTTCCATGCTCGGCTTGGGTGTTGGCATCGATTATTCCCTGCTGATGGTCAATCGCTTCCGTGAAGAGCTTTTTGATAAGGGCTATGGCAAAGAGGAAGCTGCGATCCGCACGGTAGAATCTGCGGGGCGCACGATTCTCTATTCGGGCACTGTGGTGAGCATTGGCCTGATTGCACTTTTGATTCCGAATGTGGTGTTTATGCATTCTCTGGGCCTGAGCGGTTTGTTGGTGGTCTTTGTAACGATTCTGTTGGGGTTGACGCTTTTACCTGCTGTGCTCTCGCTTTTGGGAGACCGTATCAATACGCCTCGCCGTTTGGTGCGTATGGCCAAAGAGGCTTGGGGCCAAAAGCGGTTCTGGTATCAATGGGCCCGTTATATTATGTCCCGTCCGCTCTTCTTTGGAATTGTTTCGATTGGCATGTTGGTCTGTTTAAGCCTGTTTACACTTGAAATGAAACTCTGGAACACCACGATTCGGATTATGCCCGACTCCATGGAAACCAAGCAGGGCTTTGAGCGCCTTTTGGATATCGATGGCAAGTATAAGTTTGCGCCGATTATTGTCACTTTTTCAACCAAAGACAAATCACCGATCTGGCTCGAAAAAAATCTGCGGGATGCATATTCGTTTATGCAGGCCGTTCAAAACCAGGAACCGATTATCAGTATGGTGGGGCTGGTCAATACCTCCCAACCGCTGGATGCCCATTTGCCGCTTTACAATACGATTGCGGGATACGGGGGCATTGCCAATATGCGCTTTTTCCAGCCTGCTGTCAGTCTGCCCTATATCAGCCAGGATGAATCCCAAGGGGCCTTGGTGATGTACCATGCTTTTGACGGCTATGGTATTACCGAAAGCAGTGCGGATATGAATACGATCCGCGATATCCGTGAATTCAGAGATCAGGTGGCTACACATTTCCCCAATCTTGAAATCATGGTGGGGGGGATGAGCGCGATTCCTGTTGAAATGCAGGATGCAATCTATGATAATTTTCCTTTTATTGTGATTATGACCGTGATTGTAACTTATCTTCTAACCATGTTTTCTTTTGGTTCAATTCTGCTGCCCTTAAAAGCGGTTTTTTTGAATTTGCTTTCGGTTACGGCCACCTATGGCTGTATGGTCTTGGTTTTTCAAAAGGGTTTTGCAGCCCATATTTTGGGCATCGATGTTCTGCCTGAAGCTCTGATGGTGGTTTCTCCCTTGATTTTGTTTTGTATCATTTTCGGTTTGAGCATGGATTATGAAATTTTCCTACTCAATCGGATCCGAGAAGAATATGATGCGGGAGCCGATACCGAAGAGGCGATTGCGATTGGAATGGAAAAAACAGGCGGGATTATTACCAGTGCCGGTTTGATCATGATTCTCGTTTTTCTTGGATTTGCTTTTGCCCGTCTGATTGTGATCAAAGAGTTTGGTTTGGGGTTGGCGATTGCGATTTTTATTGATGCCACGATTATTCGCTTGATGGTGGTGCCGGCCTTGATGAAACTTTTTGGTCGTGCAAATTGGTTTTTGCCCAAATTTTTGGATATTCCCATCCTGCGCAAGGCGCTCAAGGATTAGGAATTTGTTTTTTTCTGGTCTATACTGAATGAAGTAAAAGGTATGCATTCATGAACTTAAATCCCGCTTCGATCCGTGTGCGCATTGCTCCCTCCCCTACCGGGAATCTGCATATCGGCACGGCCCGTGCCACACTTTTTAATTATCTCTTTGCCCGTCGCCATGGCGGCACGCTGATACTGCGTATTGAAGATACCGATCAGCAACGTTCAGAAGCCCGTTATACCGACAATATTTTTGCCGGTTTACGAGGCTTGGGGCTGAGCTGGGACGAAGGTCCAGAGGCTGGGGGGGCCTATGGCCCTTATTTTCAGTCTGAGCGTGGCCCGCTTTATCTCAAGGCTTTGGAGCAACTCGAAGCCACAGAAAAAGTCTATCCCTGTTTTTGTTCGGAAGCTGATCTGCAAGCAGAACGCCAATTGGCCGAGCAGGCAGGAAGCACCTATGTCTACAGTCGAAAATGCAGTCATTTAAGCCCTTCTGAGGCTCATTCCCGTATTCAGGCTGGGGAAACCCCTGTTTGGCGCTTAAAGGTGCCTTCCAAGCCTGTGGTGTTTGAGGATCTGATTCGCGGCAAGATTGAGATTCACAGTGATTTGATTGGCGATATTATTATTGCCAAGCGCGATCGCAGCCCGATTTATAATTTCGCGGTGGTGGTCGATGATGTGGAAATGCGGATTACCCATGTCTTGCGGGGAGAAGATCATATCAGCAATACCCCCAAACAGATTTTGATCTACGAGGCCTTGGGAGCCGATCTGCCAGCCTTTGGGCATTTGCCGATGATTCTGGCTCCTGACCGATCCAAGCTTTCAAAACGCCATGGCGCGACCTCTGTTTCTGAATACCTTGAAAAGGGTTTTCTGGCCGAGGCCCTTGTCAATTACCTGGCGCTCTTGGGTTGGTCTGCGCCTGAAAATCGTGAAGTGCTTTCGCTTCAGGAGCTTTCAGAATTGTTTAATCTTGAAAATGTGACCAAGAGTGGGGCGATCTTCGATATTGAAAAGCTGACTTGGTTGAACAGCCAGTGGCTGCGCCAGCTTTCACCTGCGGTGCTCTTAGAACGCCTCCAGCCCTTTTTCAAGCAAGCTGGATTGGCCACAGAATCCCAAGATCAGGCTTGGCAGGAAAGCGTGATTACACTGGTTCAGGAAAAAGCCAAACTTTTGCCTGACTTGATTGAACAGGCAGATTTTCTCTGGCAAACGTCTCCCCAGTTTGATCCTGAACAGACCGCCAAAGCCTTTTCCCTGGCTTCTGCGCAGGATGTGCTGATGGCTTTTGAGAAAGCTTTCTCAAACTTGATCAACTGGTCAACCGAAGCGATTCATGAGGTTTTTGAAGCGCAAAAAGGCAGTTTGCCCTATAAAATGAAAGACATCATGTGGCCTTTGCGTGCGGCCTTAACAGGGCGTACAGCGGGAGCTGATTTGCAGCAAAGCATTGTTTTGTTGGGGCGGGAGCGCTGCTTGCAGCGTCTCAATCAGGCCCTGACCCAACTGCCCAATTAAACTGAAGGGGAAAATATGCTGGAGTATATCATTAAGCGGCTTTTACTGATTCCCGTAACGCTGATCGGAATTTTCACCATTACCTTTGCGCTTCTGTATATTGTGCCCGGAGACCCGGTGGCTACCATTATGGGAGAAAAAGGGGATGCAAAAACCAAGGCTGCAATTCGTGCGCAATTGAATTTGGACAAGCCGCTTTATGAGCAGTATGGTCTGTATTTGGGCAATGTGGTCAAAGGCGATTTGGGGCAGAGTTTTATTACCCGTAAAAAAGTGACTGATTCGATTGTTGAGGCCTTTCCCCTGACCTTCAATCTTGCACTTTTATCCGTGATTATTATGACGGTGATTGGTATTCCCGTGGGCATTATCTCTTCGATCAAGCAGCGCTCGCTTTTGGATCGGGTTTTGATGGTTGCGGCGATTGGGGGCGTTTCGGCACCGGGTTTTTGGGTGGGTTTGATTGCGCTTTTGCTCTTTGTACATATTTTTCATATCTTTCCTTTGAATACGATTGAAGTCACTTCTTTGGGCTGGCCTGGTTATTTGGGCTATCTGATTTTACCCGCTTCGGTTTTGGGGGTGCGTGGCATTGCGATTGTCGCACGCTTGACCCGTTCTACTCTTTTGGAAGTGATTCGCCAGGATTATATCCGCACAGCCCGTGCCAAGGGCCTGACTGAGAAAGTGGTTATTTTTAAACATGCCCTGCGCAATGCTTTGATTCCCGTGATTACCTATGTGGGCATGGATTTGGCTTTCCTGATGGGGGGAGCCGTTGTGACTGAAACTGTTTTTGCCTGGCCTGGTTTGGGGCGCTTGGCTGTTCAAGCCTTGCGTCAGAAAGATATTCCCGTGGTCTTGGGAACCGTTTTATTTACCTCGGCCTTGATCGTGGTCGCCAATCTTTTGACCGACCTTTCCTATGCTGCAGTCGACCCCCGTGTTAAATTGGGAAATAAATAAGGCATGTGTTCATGTCTGACTTAAGCCCATTGGGCCTGGATGAAGCGCTCTTGAAGCCCTTGGTTCAGGCCGGGTTTGATTCTCCTGAGGCTCTGGCGGCTGTCAGCATTTCTGCTCTACAGACGATGGGTTTGTCTGACGCTGAAATTCAGGTAATTTTTGCGCGTGTGGATTTTTACCTGGATCGCCAGGCCAACGCCTCTCTCTTATGTCCGGCTCTACCAGAACCCTGTGATTTTGTAGAGATTGATTACTTAACGCTTGATTCTGTTTTGCGTGCGAAGCTTAAGCAGCAGGGCTATCGTTTTTTAAATGAGTTGGCCTTTGAAGAGAAGCCGAGTCTGGCCGTACATTTTTCCAATACCGAAATTTTTGAGCTGGAGCGGGCTTTGGTTGATTTTATAGATGCCTACCGCTATGAGAAAATTCGTTTAATCGAAGTTTAGAAAGGAAAAACAATGAGTTCAGCTGAACAGCGCTCTGAAAAACCTGAAAATGATTTAGACACCAAAGAATTGCGTAAAAAATCTGACGCCGAAAAAAAACAGGAAAAAGATTCCCTGATCAATCTTTGGATGCAGGATCTGGGCCAGAATGAAAAAAAAGAAGAGCAAGCCTAGCTATTTGAGCACCCGATTTTTAATAATTGAAATGCAAAAAGGCCCCGGAATTTCCGGGGCCTTTTGATATTGATTGAATGCCCTTTAAAGGGTTCCTCGGAAGGTGGTAGTGACCGTATTGTTATTGGAGTCAAAACCACCAATGACATAAATCCGTGAGCCATAGGCGGCAACGGCGGCTCCTCCACGGGCAGAGGGCAGGCGTTTCAGGGTCCGCCATTTGTCTGCGACGAAGTCATATTCATAAACGGAATCCTGTTCAACACCGTTTTGATCTTCTCCACCAATTAGGTAGGCTTTGCTGTTGATCAGAACGACTTGGGCCTTGGTAACGGGTTTGGGGATGGGGGCCAGTGCGGTGATCCATTCATCCTTATCCACATCGTAGGCATTGACGCGATCTTCTGCGATTTCTCCACCGCCAAAGACGTAGACCTTGCCGTTATAAACGGCAGAACCGGCATTGAAGCGGCGGCTGGGAGAATTGCGTTTGGTGGTCCATTTATTGGTATCGGGATTGTATTCCTCTACCACCCGGCCATTTGAACCGTTGCCGCCAATCACATAGATTTTTCCTCGGTAGGTGACGGCCGTTGCGCCGGAGCGTCCGGTGGTCATGCCTTGAAGATTGAGCCAGGTATTGGTGGCTGGGTCATAGCGATCCAAGCGGTTGGATTCTCCTGAACCCCCAATCACGAAGATACGGTCATCCAGAACCGTGGTTGCGACATCTGCACGGCTGGAGGGCATGGGCAAGAGGGTTGACCAGGTATTGGTGGTGACATCGTAAGCTTCAAGTTTGTCGCTGCGGTCGCTTTGAGCGCCCCCGATTACGTAGACCTTGCCACTGATGGCATTGGCCTGTGCTCCTGAACGGGAGGTGGGAGCCGCCAGACGTTCATCCCAATTGGGCAGGTTGGCACCCGAAACGGTGAACTTCTGGAAATTGCTCAATTGGCCTTTGACGCGAACTGAGACGTCTACTTCGCTGCCGAGATTGCTGGGCACGATGACCTGCATACTTGAACCCGTGACATTTAGCGGAATACTCGCCTTTTGACTGCCAAAGAAAACCGCGTTATGGGCAGGGTTATCGGTAGAGAAGTACTGACCTGTCAAGGTCACAAGTGCGCCTTCAATGCCTTCCTGCGGAATAATATTCTGCAGGGTGGGGCTGATGACATAGGGAATACCATTGCCTTTGCGACCACTTGAGGTAATGCTGACATGGCCGCTGAATGCACCAATAGGAACCGTTACTACGATTTGACTGGGTGTGGAAGAAAGGACGCTTCCCTGAATACGGTTAAAAAAAACCTGATTCTCAGAAGGGTTGGGTGAAAAGCCTTCTCCGCTCAAGGTAATCGTTTGGCCCGGTACCACAGGCGTCGCTGGTGACATGCTGGAGATAAAGGGTACATTGTCTGCGACGGTAATCGGAAAGGTGGCGGTGACATTGGAAAGAATATCGCGAACGCGGATTTCCGTGGTTCCCGGCTTCATGGCACGAAAGGTTGCAGTGGGATTGATTCCACTGATGCTGCTGTCTTGGCTTAAAAATTGGCCAATGCTGCTGTCAAGCACTGAGAATTGAAAGGCAAAAGCCGAAACATTGGTGGCCAAATCCTGTGCCAGAATTTGAATGGCTTGATCTTTTCCTGTCAGAATGACGGGGCTGTTGGGATTCATTTCAAGAAAAAATGAGGAGTTGGACTGAACCGTAATCGCGATTGTGGCTGAAAAACTTCTGGCCCGGGCGGTTAGGTCGACGCGGCCTGCCTGTGTGCCTTTGAATACGCCATTTTCATCTACCGTGCCGACGAAATTATTGCTCAGTTCCCAGGAGGGAGTGACGGTGACTGTATTGCCTGCTTTGTCTTTTCCTTCTGCTTTGAGCTCAAAGGGAACGTTGCTGTCGAGGGTGATATTCGTGTCAGGAATCAGACTTAATGAATCCAGTTCACTGTCAGTGACCGTGATACTGAGTGTTTCTGAGAGATTGCCAGAGGTGGCAGTATAACTATAGGTACCTGCTGCGCGGGGGGTAAAGACGCCTGCTGCAGTGAGATCCGCATTGGCACTGTTGGCGCCGGGCACCCACAGCGGTGTAATGTTCTGGGTGCGCCCAAAATCGTCCATTCCCACCACCCACAGTTTTAAGCTGGTATCTTTGGCGATGGTTACGCTTTTGCCTGGTTTGAGCAGTAATTTGGTCGGCGTAAAGACGCTGGGAGCACTCGGGGCTGTCGTTGGAGTGCCTGAGGGAGCTGCCGTAGGCTCTGTAGAGGGCAGGGTAACAGGTTTTCCACTCAAAATGCTTTCAATTGCGGGCACGGCTTCTTTCAGTTTTGCGACCAGATCAGGATGGCTTTGCAGGGCTTGCATTTGGGCATCGATCGGGGTTTTCATAATATTTTGCAGAACCTGAAGTACGGCTTGGCGCTGGCTGGTCAGCTTTTCATTGGCTTCAAACTGAGCGACAGGCAAAGCCAAGAGTGTGGACATATTTAATTCAGCTGCTTTGGCATAAATTAAATCAGTGGCTGTGCTTTCAAGTGTCAGGTTAAGTGTGGTTTCTTTTTCGCGTTGTTCGGGAGTAATATCCATACGCCCACTGAGAATCACGCGGGGATTATTTTTATATTGCGCTTGAACACGGACCTGTTTGCCGACAGGGACGCTGCCCATTCTGTAGTTTTTATTGGTGGATTCGACCGCTTTGCGAAACGCGCCATCGGTAGTTGAAACTTCAACGATGACCGCCAAGGCATCGAGCGCAATTGAGCCTTTTAAAGTCGTTTCACCGGCAAAAACCGGGGGAGCAGAGGGAGAGGGGGTAGGAACAGTCGTCGGTGAAGGAGAGGGAGTGGGGCTGACAGGCGTATTCTGGCAGCCAGCCAGAAAGACGAGTGATACAGAGAGTGCGAGAAGTGATTTTTTCATGCTAATTTCTCAATCCTAACCGAGTATATTAATACATTCTACCTTGTTTCGATTATTTATGCAGACAGGCTCTTGAGCAAGCTGAGCGGTCACAACTGATAAGCCTGAACTGTAAATAATTATTAAAGTAAAATATTTTCTATCTTAAAAATCTGATTCCTGATTATAATCTTTCTTCAGAAATCATTTTATCAATTTTTGCCTGTAATTTTGGCGCAAGACCTAAAATACGGGCGGGGAAAATCATTTTTTGCTTTACTAATACAGGAACACGATCTTTTGGCTTCAATTTTTCATCCGTGTGATAAAACTGGTAGGGGATCCGAAACTTGTATTGTAATTTTTCTTTTTTAATCACCACTGTGGCGTGGTATTTACACATGCCTTCATGTTGACGCGCACATCTCAAGTCATCGGCTTCAACAAGGGTGACGGTGGCGTCCTGTAATTTTGTTTTGGAGGCACTCGTATCATAAAAATAGGCGCCACCGCCAATGACGATACCCGCAACAATTAATTTGGGTAAAAGACTCACTTTTTGTCTTCTCCACTCTGTATCCAATATAGTAGGCTATTTTCACACAACATCCATAGTGTATCATAGTTGAAGAAATTTCCTGAAAAAAGACGTACAATAAGGTGTTCACTTGTTTGAGCAAATTTTGAACCAGGCCTTACAAAGAGCTGAAACTTCTTATGATCAGGTGATCCGGCGTTGGGGCAATATTCCCTTTGCCCAATCCACTGTTTATGATTGGGTCTGGTCAGAAGAGTTTGTTCAGCTTTGTGAGGATTTGACTGAGCTTGAGACCGGCTGTCTGCGAATCAGGATTTTAGAGATTTTTGGAGTGCGTCCTTGGCCCTGGTATTCCAGTTCGCGTTTACAAGGGCCTCCTCACGAATATTGAAATTGAGTGTGATCTTAATTTAAGGAGTCATTTTGTGACAGATTTTGAAGCCGTAATTGGGTTGGAAGTGCATGCGGAATTATTGACGGATGCAAAGTTATTTTGTGAGTCAGCCGCTCATTTTGGTGCTGCCCCCAATACCCATGTGGGCCCTGTGTCTTTAGGCCTGCCAGGTACTTTGCCTGTTTTGAATCAGCGGGTAGTAGAGATGGGCATTCGTGCCGGTTTGGCGACACATTGTCAAATTCCCGCAAAAACAAAATTCGATCGCAAACACTATTTTTATCCTGATTTACCCAAAGGCTATCAAATTACGCAGTTTGATCAGCCGATTGCTGAAAATGGCTGGTTGGAAGTGCAGGTGGAAGATCAAGTGCGCCATATTCGTCTGAAGCGCATTCATATGGAAGAAGACGCGGGTAAGTTGGTGCATGCTGGAGCCGATCGCATGGCTGGCTCTGTTTACAGTCTGATTGATTTTAACCGGGCTGGTGTGCCTCTCTTGGAAATTGTCAGTGAACCCGATATTCACAGCAGCAACGAAGCGCGTGCTTATCTTGAAGAGTTGCGCAGTATTCTCATGGCGATTGGGGTTTGTGACGGCAAAATGCAGGAGGGCAGTTTGCGTTGTGATGCCAATATTTCAGTGCGTCCTGTGGGGTCTGAGGTCTTGGGCACCCGTGTTGAGATTAAAAATATCAACTCCTTCCGCTTTCTTCAAAGGGCTGTGGATTATGAGATTCAGCGTCAAATCACGGCGATTGAATGTGGTGAAAGTCTGGTTCAGGAAACCCGTTTATGGGATGAACAAAAACACCGTACGATTTCTATGCGCTCGAAAGAAGATGCACATGATTACCGTTATTTCCCAGATCCCGATTTGGTCGACCTCGAAATTGATCCTGCCTGGGTGCTCGAGTTGGCTGAGAGTTTGCCTGAGCTACCTGCTGCGCGTCGCAAACGCTATGTAGAAGTTTTGGGGCTGAGTGAGGCCGATGCCAGCACTTTGGTGGCAGAGCCCAGTTACCTTGCCTTTTTTGAAGCGACACTTGCTGCTGGGGCCGAAGCGAGAGAGGCTTGTAAATGGCTGATCGGAGATATTGCTGCCTATTTAAATGAAAAACATCTGGGTTTAGAAGAAACCCGTTTAAGCTCAAGCAAATTTGCTGAGTTATTGACTCTTTTGCAAAAAGGAACCATCAGTGGAAAAATTGCCAAAACTTTGGTGGCTCCCTTGTTGGAAACAGAACAAACGGCCCAGGAATTAATTGAAGCCTCTGGATTGACCCAAATTTCTGACAGCTCTGCTTTGGAGGGTATTATTTTGCAGGTGCTTGAAAAAAATCCTGAACAAGTTCAGCAGTTTCTGGAAGGCAAAGAAAAGGTGATTGGCTTTTTGGTGGGGCAAGTGATGAAATTGTCCCAGGGGCGGGCAGAACCGGCACAAACCAACCAATTGCTGAGGGAACTGCTCTTAAAGAAAAAACAAGGCTGAAATGATACTTCGGGCAGGCCGTTTTTTATTGCTTGCTTGGCTTTTACTTGTTTTAAAGGCAGCGGTTTCACCAGAACAGCAATTATATGAGCAAGGCTTACTGCTTCTGCAGAAAGGCTACTACCAGGAAGCCAGAAGCTATTTTGAACAGGCGAATCAAAAAGATCCTGGAAACCCGGATATTCTCTTCAGTTTGGGTGTGGCTTTTTACCAATTAAAGGATTATCAGCAGGCTTATCGGGTCTATCGTCTGGCCATGAAACAATTGCCAGCGTTGGAACTGAAGGGGCATCTTCAAGGGGCCATCGGGGATATATTTTACCAGCTAGAAGACTTTGCCGAGGCAGTAGGCTACTATCAACAGGCCTTGTTTGTGCATTCGCGCAGCAAGGGGTTGCGTTTGCGATTGGCCCTGTCTTATCTGAAGCTTCAAAACTATGCGGCTGCAAATGTAGAAACTGAGCGTTTAATTAAAGACTATCCCCTTCTGAATGAGGCCTGGCGTCTACGCAGTTTGATTCGTTTGGCGCAGGCTGATTATGGAGAGGCCCTGAAAGACTTTGAAAAGTCACTTTTGAATCAACCCGTTCAGGACTTTGAGAGCCTGGCACAACTTAATTGGCTCTATCGGCTCAACCATGATTTTGATTCTGCAAAAAAAATTGCTTTTCAATTGGTTAATCTACAGGCCAAGATGCACCCTGAAGCGTATTTGATCGCGGGGGATACGCTTTTTGAAAATTTGACGCGTTGCCAGTCCGGACAAATCTGTGATCAGGCTGCATTGGCAGAAGCTTCTGTTTCCTTTTATCAAAAATATACCTTGGCAGAACCTCAACAGGCCTTGGGGCATTACAAGCTGGGGAAACTTTATTTATGGCTGATGGAGCCCCAAACGGCGCGTACTTTTTTTCGCCAGGCAGCGCTGCTTTTTCCAGAACATCGTAACTATCAATTTGCTTGGATTGAAGCTGAAATGGCTTGTGGAGATTGGTTTGAGGCTGATAAACAATTTAAAAATTTTGTTTTTGAAAACAATCGTTCAGAAGATCTTGAGTTTTTGGTGAAAATGGAAGAGACGGGCTTCTCTTTTTCCTTGCCACAGCTTTCTGAGGGAACAGATTTGCAGAACAAGGTTGATCTTCAGGGGGTGTATTTTCTCAGGGGGTATCTGAAATATCTCAAAACACGACAATTGAATCTTGCCCAGCACGACTGGCTTTTGGCTGAACAAAAAAATCCACAATCGGCAATGACCGATCTGATTCGTGCCCTGCGGATGTCTGCACATGGTCAGGATCTTTGGGCTGGAGACTTCCTGAAACAGGCGATTCGGAAGCAGCCGGAATGGTGGTTGCCTTATCAGTTAATGGGTCAATTGATGAGGCGTCAGCAAAAACACCAAGATGCTTTATGGTATTTAGAACAAAGTCTGCACTGGAACCCACTTGCCCGTTCAGTTTTTTTTGAGGTTTTGGATCTCTCGCTGCAATTGAAAGATGAAGTCAGTTTTAAAAAAACACTGAATTATGCCCTGCGCATATTTCCAAATGAGCCGAAATTTCAAACCTATTATTGGAAAAGCTTAGAAAAGGATTCCAGCCTTTAAACTTAGAAAATGGGTATAATCGTTGCTTTGGTTGATATCCCAGTTCCAAAATGAATATTCAAGACCCAATAAGCCGCGTGAAAACAGATAATAATCGAGGCCTGCTGAAAAGGAGAGGCCCAAGCGGGGAGCCGCTTGAAAGATGCGTTGTTTGACTGTGCTTGTGTTGTTTGTTGGGGTCGTTGTGCTGGACTTTGGTTCCACACCTTCAACCAAAGCCGATTTATCGAGAAAATTGCCAAAGCTGAAACTCACAGAACTGTAAGGAACAAAGGGAAAAAAACCGTAGTATCGGCTATAGCCTCCCAGCATCCCGCCCATAAATTGAGCATCCTGCTGAGCAGGATTGTTTTTGGGTTGTGCAATCTGGCTGGGCTGTATTTCAGGGTAATCTGAAAACAGACTGCCGAACCCCGTGCTCTTGTCCTTGGTTTTTTGAGGCTCTTTAAAGGTGACTTTCGCCAGAGTAAAACCGCCGGTCCAACCCAGTTCAATGTCCTGTTCCCGGCTCCATTCATAAAAGACAGGAGATTCAAACCCCAAACTGAAAAATTGATGGTGCATCCTCACCTGGCGTGGATTGGAATCGGAGCTGGTTTGCAGGTTGGGAAGCGACAAAAGTTCATACAGTGCAATCGTGCGCAGAAAAATACGGCTGAAGCCGTGATTGGGGCTTTCTCCTCTCAGTTCAAGCAGATAATACTGACGATCACCTGATATTTGATTGCTGAGTGCCAGTCCACTGTGAAAAATGGGGCCGATGCGAAATTCTTCCGCTAAATCCATGCCGCGCAAAGAACTTGCTCCTGCTGGTAAGGCATACAAGAGAGCGCAAAGAATGAAAGCGTATCGGATCAAAGCTCAACTTTGCGGACAACGACAGCGTAACCTTGCTGTGTTACTTCTTCAGCTACGGCCAGTGCGCTGTCCTGCTCCGAATATACGCCCAACTGTATTTTGAATTTGCCATTGTCCTCAGATACAACGGCAGAGTAACCTTTTTCAGACAGTTCAGTCGCTACTTTTTGTGCCGCATCACGGCTGGAATAGGAGCCCACCTGAACGCGATAGGCAGCTTTCTTCACCGGTGGGGGCGTAGGTGTTGCCACGGGCGTGACGACTGGGCGAGGTGTTCGCGTCGGCAGCGGGCTTGGCGTGGGTTCAATGGTTGCCAAAACGCTGGGCTCAGCACTGGGGCTACTTGCCATTTCAGGAGATGCTGTTGCCAAAGTCTGGTTCTGGAGAGGAGAAGAAGAGCCTTCTTCTGGAGGGGTAGGTGTTGGCACGGGACCATAATCAACTGTTTTTGTGCCCCCTTCCAGTTCATAGGGCGTGGGAGTGACCATCAGTTTGGGTTTATCTGTGGTTTCAAAGGTTCTCGTATTAATTTTACTGGTCAGCATATAGAAGAACCAGAATGAGCCTGTAAATGCAAGAATGGAAAGAATAATGACGATAGGCCAGAAAGGGTCAGCTTTCTTGCGGCCTTTGGTTTTTTTCTTTTTAGGGGCAGCCTGTTGAGGCTGTGGGGGCATTGCTTGATTCATAAGCTGTATTATACATCCTCATCATTCAAATGGTTGGGAGTTCCGACACAAACCTGAGGGAGACTTTTGTAAGTTTTTGAGTGCGTGGGCTTCTCCTCATCAGGCAGGAAAGGGCTTGTGTTAAAATGGAACCACTGAATCACCATTTGTGGCTCTGATTAAATCGATGTTTTAAAGGATTGGCCAGTGAATAATTATCAACATCTACTCAAAGACCTTGAGCGGGCAACCGAGCGTTCCCGCGTTAAACTCAACCCGGATCAAAAACTCAGTCTCTGCATGATCGTCAAGAATGAGGAAAAATATTTGGCCGATGCTTTGAAAAGTGTTCAGGGTGTTGTTGATGAAATCATTGTGGTGGATACAGGGTCTACCGATCGGACCGTTGAAATTGCCCGTGAGTTTGGTTCCAAGGTGTTTTTCTATGAGTGGAACGATGATTTTGCGGCAGCACGGAATGAATCTTTGAAACATGCGACCGGTGACTGGATCCTGATGTTAGATGCCGATGAGCGTTTAGATGAACATTTAAAAGATAATTTGCGTGTTTTTCTGATTCCTACAGAACGTCCTGTTCGTTACCAGGTCTTTATCCGCAATTATATGCGTGAAAAAGATGCTGGCAGTATTTTGGGGCATTATATGGTTCGCCTTTTTAGAAAAACCCCTGACACGCAGTTCTTTGGTGTTATTCATGAGCAAATCTTTCCAAATACTGGGATTGTTACCATTCCCGAAGAATCATTGGTGCTTTGGCATTACGGCTATGAAGATCTTGATATCAAAGCCAAAAAAATTGAAGAACGCAATATTCCGTTGATTCGCAAAGCCCTGGATCAGGCCAAACAATTGAACAATATGGATCTTTACAGTTTTTACGCCTTTTATTTAGGCTCGTCCATGACCGATCCCCAAGAGGCCCAAAAGTGGTTGCGTATTTGTATTGACAGCGCCATCAGTCCCGAAGAATCGGCTCATATCCCCGTTGCCTATATTGATTATCTGAGAAGCTTTTACTATCTCAACGATCTTGAGGGCGGGATTGCCGCTGCGCGTGAAGCTTTGGAAAAATTTCCTGATATGCGTCAATACCCAGACTTTTGGGACTATTTTGGTTTTCTTCAGCTCTCTCACCAGAATCCAGATGAAGCGATCACCTGCTTTGAGAATGCCTTGCGCTACAGTCAGACCGATCAGGATCAAACCGTATTTTATGCGGCCCAAAGCAGCCGTATCGGGGGATGGGGGACGCTTTTGCATTTGGCGATGGCCTATGCTGTGAAACAGGATCTGGCGCAGAGTCAGAAATATATGCACCAGGCTGTTGAAGCTTATCCAGGTGCAGATAAAGAAAAGCTGATTCAAGAAGTTCAAAAATACATGGGTGATACCTCGCTGATCCAAGGCTATTTTGAAGCCAAACTGAGACAGGATCAGGAACTCAGCCAGTATGATATTAAGAATCTTTCAAATATTTATCTGAAGCAGGAAAAACCCTTTGAAGCACTGATGCTTCAAACCCGTGTACATGGCCCTGAGAAAACGATAGAAAGTGCTTTTGAACTCTGCAAAATTTACGAGGCCAGTGGTCGCCGTGAACTGGCGCATAAAACCTATCAGGGGATTTTGAACTTGGATCCTGATAATTTTAAAGCCAAAATGCAGAAAACCATTCTTGAATGGATTGAGGCCAATCTTGAAGCTTTTGATCACGGCCATTTTGAGGCCCTGCGCCAAGCTTGCCAAAAACCTCAGGATTGGTTGCTTTTGGGTGAGTTTTGTTTACAGGTGGGTGCAGTCGAGCAAGCTGGAGAGGCCTTTGAACAGGTTCTCAACCAAGAGCCGGATCACTACGATGCGCTTTTGCGCAAAGCGCTTTTGGCCCAATTGAATGAAGATCTTGAGACTGCTGAACAGGTTTTGCAGAATTTGATTCAAACCCAGCCTGAACGTTCAGAGGCTTTGATTCAATTGGGCAATTTATGGGTCGCAGCTCAGCGCTTTGCTGATGCTGAGACTCTTTTTAAACAAGGTTCTGCATCGGATTGGTATGTCTCCTATGCTTTGGGCGTTTGTGTTTCTGCACAAGGGCGTTTGGATGAGGCCGAAGTTCATCTTAAAAAAGCACTGGAACTCGCACCTGAACAGCCTGAAGCTCAGCAATTATTGACGCTTGTTCAGCAGGCACAGGTTGAGCAGGTTGTCAGTTAAACACTTGATCTGAGATCATTTTGGTTTTAGAAGAGAGCCCCTATAAGCTTTTAATTGGGCCTCTGTTTAATCCTGAACTCATTGGGAAATACAACAGAGACCCAAATATCAAGCTTTTTATGCCCCGCTCATTTTTTACGCAAAGATTTTCTTATGATATTGTCTATTCTTGGGAAAACTTTTCCCATTTTGACAAAATTCTTGAGGCTTTGCCTTCCGGTTGGTCTCCTGACCTGGTGATCTGGTGGGATATTCTTTATCAAGGCTTGCCACCTGGCATTGAGCAGTGCCCCTATCCCACGGTTTTGATTCCTGGGGACTGGAATCTGGCTTATTTAACCACTTTAGATTTTGCCAAAGTTTTTGATATTACCTTGGCCGATACACGGCTGATGCGTTTTTTACAGGCCGCAGGCCTGGATTCTGTCTTTCATTGGCCGGGTTTTTCGTTTGACCCTGCGACCATGTATCGCAATCCAGAGTCAGAGTTTCGCTATGATGTTTCATTTATAGGCAATTTAAATGAGGCCATTCACCCACAACGCAGCCTATTGCTCGATCAGGTTCTGGCCTTACAGGAGCGGTATCAGATTTTTGTTCAACAGGGTCTTTGGGGAGAGGATTATCGGCGCGTCTTAAATCAAAGTCGAATTGTCTTGAACTATACCATTGCCCAAGTTATGAATATGCGGGCCTATGAAGCTCCGGCCTGTGGGGCTTTGCTTTTTATTGAAGAAGCAAATGAAGAAATCCCCTTTTTTTTAACAGACAGGCAAGAGTGTATTTATTATCGAGCTGATAATCTGATTGAGTTATTGGAATATTATTTGTCTCATGAGCCAGAGCGGGCTCAGATTGCAGAGGCAGGATATCAAAAAATTCAAAATTTCAGTTATGAAAAACAATTCAGACGCATACTGGAAATGATTCCAGAAATTCTACCCTTGGCTGAAGAAAGAAAAACCTATCGCTTGAAGGGCCAACTTACCGGTTTATCTCAATTCAAGTTCAGGGCTTTGCGACAATTTATAGCCAGTCAGCCCGAGGCCTTGCAGTCGGCCATCCCCATACTGTATGAGGCTCTAAATCAGCTTCAGAGCGAAACAATGGATGAACAGATGTTCTGGAGATTGAATGCCTTGGGAGCAATGCTCATGCCTTTGGGCCCTGTGACAGAGCAAAACCGAAAGGAATGGGAACTGGCGAAACGTTGTTTTGAGCAGGGTCTTCAATTTGCGCCTTTACATCCTATTTTTCATTACCATTTGGCCTTGTGCCAGGAGGCATTTCATGAAATCCAAAAGGCACTTTGGCATTTTTCACGTTGTGTCGAGTTAATGGCCGGGGAAGGCCGTCAGTATTTAATGTCTTACCGCAGTTTTATTTTGCCCTTTTTTCGCAGCCGTGGCCGAGAACTCTTGGCAATAGAATGGGAGCGGGTAAGCTTTGAGCTGCAAAATGATATTCCTGCTTTGGATGATGCCTATATCCATCTTTTGATGTCTGAAATTTGGTATAAATTGGGAATTTTGCTCAAGAAGTCTGATCAAAGGGAAAAGGCTTTTAAGGCCTTTGAGAATGCTTATTTGAATTTCCCTGACAGTCGAATTTTTATTCCCTGGATTGAAATTGAAATCCTATTGGGGCATGAAGATCGCGCTTGGGAAAGATTTCAGGAAGGTTTAAAGCTTCAACCCTTTCTGATTTCTCATTTAGAGCGTATTTTAACGCCCTATCTCTTTTTTCGGAATTTTAATGAAATCCAGGTTTGGGTTGCGCGTTATCAAGGCGTATTTTCTGAACTGAGTGCCCTTCATGCCATCTGTCAGTTATTGCTGTTGACGCAGTCCAAATCATTCAATTCGAACGATCTGATAGTTTTTTTTCAGGTTGAACAACACCAGCAGCCTGATTTTCTTGAACGGCTGAGGTTTTTATGTGGGGATCATCCCTCTTTTTTGAGTTCCCCTTCTCTTTCTGCGCTCTTGCATAAATTTACGTTTGCCTGGAGTAGTTCTTTGGAGAAAACTCCCCGTTTGGCTCCAGACTCAGGGCTGCTCTATCTTCAAAATTCAGAAGAAGCTCAGTTGAAAATTTTAGAGCAAGGGAATTCTGCGGGTGAATATCTACGCTCACTTGAGTTTGCTACAGACTTGAAGTTAAGACGGTTGGGACCGGATTTGATTCCCTTTCAGTTTTTGGGAAAAGATGAAATCATGTCCCTTTCTCAAGATTGCTCAGATTGGATGGGGGAGTGTCAGTCTGTTTTTTTACTGCTGGCTGATACTTTTAACTTGACAGAGCTTCGTCTTTTTCTTTCTGAATACGAAAAGCATTTTGCTCAGAATTCTGAACAGGGTTGTCTGATCTGGACAACTGAGCAGTCAGGTTCCTGTTATTTACTGTGTGAAGAACTGATTGCTGAATCAAATCTGAGTATTCTGGATGAAAAGCTTTCACTTGAAGAGCAAGGGGCGTTACTGGCCGCTGTTGACTGTATTGTTGCCTCTCCCCAAAATGCAGGTTTGTTTTATCTCTGTTGGGGTTTGTTTCAAGCGAAACCGATCTGGATTACCCAAGAACCTGCAGTAGAGCCTTGGCCAGGTCAAGACTTCTGGGCCTTTAAACAATGGCAGGAATCTGACTGGCAAGCGGGGTTTCAGAAATATAGCCAGTTGGGTTCTTGGCAGGAGTTGGCAAAAAAGCAAGCCCATGAAATAGGCTCTGCTTATATGCAGGCTGGCGAAAAGGTTTTAAATCAAGCCTTCTGGAAAGTTCGTTTGGATCAGCTGGGTTTATTGGGCTGATAAATCAATTCAGCAATGACCCATTCCCCATAGGGGGTATAGCCCAAACTTTTATAAAGGGCACGGGCGGCTTGGTTGTTTTGTTCGTAAAAAAGACAAGGTGTCTTTCCTTCTTTTTTGAGGGCTTCCATTAAGGCGTGAACACAGGCTTTGCCATAACCCTTGCCACGATTGGCTTTGGGGGTATAAACGCCCCCAATCAGGGCGGCATCGGGTGTTTCACAGTGGGTGAGGCTGGCAGAAAGAATTTTTCCCATTTTTTGAATATAGAAGAGCTTATCCTTTTGAATAGTTTGTTGAAGGCTTTCGATCGAACGTGCCTCCATGGTTTCTGAGCGCTTATAAAAATAGAAAAGCCGATTGACGTCTTTCTGTTCAGCCTGTTGGATCTGAAGTTGAGAGTCCAGAGGGGATAAGGGTGTTTGATGCAGACAAAAATCTTGAAATTCATATCGGCAGAGGGCTTGAATCGGTGCTTCTTCGGGTATGATTTGCCCCAGAACTTGTAATAAGCGGAAATGGAGTTTTCGTTCGCCGGCCATCAGGGGTATTTTTTCCTGAAAAATCCACTTTGCCCAGGGAATAAAATCAACAGTTTCTGGGGCTGCCATACAAAAGCCTGTATTGGGGTGGTAGCAAGCAAAGCCACCCTGTTGATCGGTAAGCCAAATGACATCGGGGGTCTTTCGCCAGAGGTAACTCAGCGGAATACTGTGATGGTAACGATCGGGAAAGGCGTTTGTTGGAATCTCAGAGAGAGTAATTTTTTCTATCATAAAAAATCTGTCCAAAAGAAAACAGCGTGAGGAAAAATCCCCACGCTGCTCTCAATATCAGACTAAATTACCGGATCAGACCATTCAAGTCATCAACGATGGAGTTACCCACGTTAACTACCTTGGTGTTAGAAGTGAAGGACTTCTGAGCGATGGTCAAGTCAGGCAAAGCCTCTGTAATAGAGGTGTTGGATGCTTCCAGAGCGGACGCGATCACGGTATTTTCTGTACCTACAATAGAGGTACCAACGCCTTCCACACCACGCTTGGTGTCGATGGCTTTACCTTTGTTCTGACCGGCGTAACCAACCAGGATGTCACCTGAGGCTTCCGTGTACTGGAACTGTGAAGAACCGCGCTGTTTCAACAGACCGTCGTTGTTCGCAAATTTAGACAATGCGATGTGGATACCTGTTGCGAAAGGAGGAGCTGAAGCTTCGTCCTGACCGCGAGAGGTATTGATCAACTGACCGGTACTGTCAAACTGGAAGCGGTCACCGGATTGGGGTACGAAGCGGGGGCTACGGCCAATCAAGCTCTTCAGGTTAACACGGTGGAAGAGGTTTCCACGGCTGTCTGTAACGTTTTCCAGTACACCAGCACCGGTATTGGTCAGACTCAAGAAGAGGTTGGTGTTTGCTTCACCGGGTGGAACTTCAACCTTGGTGGTCAAACGTGTAATCGTGGTAGACAGAGCACGTTGAACGTGAGTCAGAACGATTGCCGCTTGGTCCAGTTTGTTCTGGTTGATGATGATAGAGGCGCCGATACCGGTTCTGTCTGCCAAGTCATTGATGGCCTGAGCGATCAATTTGGCGTTGTCCAGAGAGGTATTTGCGAAGGTGTTGTTGGTACTGGTCAGACGCAGGGTGACAGGATATTGACCTGTTACGTTACCTGCTGAGGTCGGACCGATGATGGTTCCCAGAACGATACCGACTGCGTTGGTAAAGGCTACGGTATTGCCGCCTGACAGAGTCAGTGAGCCGATTGCACCAGCGGAGACGAAAGTTTGGGGAACAACGCGATCCTGGAGGCCATCAACACGGGTCAGATCCAAGAAAGAGTACAAGGTGACCAGAGAGTCAGGGCCACCAGTAGAACTCAAGTCAGTGTTACGACCCAAAGTAAAGGACAGAACACCGAAGTTGGTGTCGCCTGTACCTGTACGTTGGATGGTCTTTTGGTTGATGTCGACCATGGGGATATTCCCCATATTGCTGAACAACATCGTGATCCCTTTACGGTTATTGGCGAAAGCATCACCAATAGGATCTGTTGCTTCGTTGAAGTCGATAGTAGAGTCAAAGTCTACCAAGCGGCCACTTTGTGAAACTTCACGCAGGTCATCCATAACGCCCAGAACGAAAAGGCCATCGCTGGTAACCAAGTTGCCCTGGTCATCAAAGTGAAACTCACCGTTACGGGTGTAGGTGATACGACCACCAGCATCTACTGCTGAATAGAACGCGTTACCTTGAATGGCTACGTCACCTGCGTTTTTGGTTTGAATGATAGAACCTTGAGAGAAGTCGGTGGTGGTGGCGCCAACGCTGATACCACCTGTACCGATTTGAATCGGGTTCAAACCACCTGAACCACCGGTAGAACCTGTACCAGTTCTCAGTACGTTTACCAGGGTATCTGCAAAAGAGAGACGAACCCCTTTGAAACCGTAAATGCTGGCACCGGTCAGGTTACCTGAAATAACCTCAATTGAACGGTTCAGCGCAATCAAGGACGATTTAGCCGAAATTCTTACGTCACCCATTTATCTAGTTATCCTCCAAAATTTATACTTTTGTAATTTGTTTAATTAATAACACGGATGATATCTGTCAAAGGCACAGATGTTGCATTGATAGTCATGTAACCTTGTGTTGACTGAAGATCCGCTTCATCGACAACGCCAACCATATTGGTATTGCTGGTTGGGTCAAAGTACTCGACTGTTTTGCCTACCAGTTGTAACTGATTTTGCCGTGTGGCGGCAGTCAGTTGGCTGGTGGCTGTTGCCGTATCAACAGCCTGAGCTTGATCCACACGCAGGATACTATCCATGGGAATCAAAGCGCCGTTGATAATCAGGCCAGGAGGCGTTGTTGTATAATCGACTCCTGTAATCAGGCCTGTTTGAGGGGTTTGTGTAAAGTCATTGGGATCAATATATTCTGCAGGACGTCCCATGACAGCAATGGATGTCTGAATCTGATTATAATGCGCCATTTGGTTGGCCAAACGTACCGTTGCCAAAGAAGCCGTGAACTGGGCGTTCTGTGAAATGATTTCACTGGCATCCATCGGGTTCTGGGGGTCCTGATTTGAAATCTGGGCCACCAACATTTTTGCAAATTCTTCTGCCATTTTGGCGGGATCCTGGTCTACTACGTTGGTAGAACTGGCACTGCCCGTCGCCTGGGGAAGCAATGATTTGATAGCAAAATCCATAATTCGCGACTCTAAACCTTTCTCGAGATGTAAGGTGTTAGAGTTTAGTATATGCGATACTACGGCGCTTTGTAAAATTAAAAAAATATTAAATAAGCCAGTTTATATTTTTTTATTATTAAAGAGTCATTAAGTGACCCCGTTTGTCTATAGATTTATCTTCTGGCTGCATGCTATATTCATCAACAGTTGCATGCTGTTTTATATGAACCAGAACTGCTTTTTAGAATCTGTTTATGTAGGCGTAAAGTTTTCGCAAATGCAGTCAGTTCTGTTTTTGTTCAGTTTTATATAAGAGCAATGTGTAACTGAGTTTCGATTGGCTGGTATGATTTGCGTTTTTCTTCTGTAATTATTTGAGAGTTTTGGTTTCAACTTAAATATGGCCGGAAAAAAATTTCAGTATCGTCTTGAAAAAGTGCTTGATTTTCGTACCAAGAAGGTCGAGCAGCTTCAGGCTGAATTGGCTTTGGCTATTCGTGACCGCGATACTGAGGTGGCGATGTTGAATGCGCTTTCTGAAAAACGTACCAAAGCCCAAAAGAGCTTGGAAGGTTATCTTTCTCGGGGTGAGGTGGCTGAAGTTCAGCAAACCAATACTTTTCTTGAGAATCTGGCGAAAAAGCTGGAGTCTCAAACCCGAATCGTTTCAAAGATGAATGAAAGCGTTGAGCTGATTCGTAAAAAGCTCGTTGTGGCTTCTAAAGAGAAGAAAATCATGGAGAAGCACAAAGAAAAAAAACATGAGGAATGGAAGGTGGAGATGGGTAAAATCGAAGCCAAACAACTCGATGAAATGGCTGGCACCATTTTTCGTAAAAACCTCAGTAAAAAAGCTTTGACCCTTGAAGAAGAAGAACGTCGTCAAGAAGTTATGGAGAAGCAATTGCTCATAGAAGCATTAAAAGCCAAGAAGAAAAAACATTAAATTATGATTGAATGGGATTGATTAAGTGTAATGAGTATAGAGAATATGATGGTATTTATCTCTCACCAGTTAGCCCAGAGTAAAAGTTCCTCTGTTTCTGTCAGACGTACTGAAACAGAAAAACAGTCTTTTGGATTTTGGTTGGAGCGTGAAGCTCAAAAGAGCGTCTCGTTATCTTCGGATCTTAAAAAGTCCTTGCATATCTCAATGGCTCCCCCTTTAAAAAGTGAGCATCCCGTTTTAAGTACTTCACCCGTCTCTTTTCATTATTCTGAACGGGTAGCTAAAATTACACCCGAGGTTCTTCCCGCGGTGTCTCCTCAGCCCTCAGAGACTCTTCCAGGTGTTTCTTCAGAGGGAACAACAGAACACCAGATTTCTGGCTTGCTACTGATACAGCCACTTTTACCCTCCGCTGAACAAGAGCAAAATTTGGTTCCTGGGGAGCGTTCAGCTTCTGAAGCGTTTGATTCTTCCTTGAACCAGAATGATTTGCTTTGGGCAAGATTGGCCTATCAGGCTTTAATGCGGCAGCAGAATCCGGTTGGGTTCCAGCCCAATGAAGTTCCGACTTTCCCTGCGCTTCAATTTTCAGCGACAGATTTTGAAAATAATTCGTGGGCACCACAGTCTGGTGCAGAGAGCAAAGTCTTTAGTTTTAATAAAGGTATTCACTTTTTTACACCCGTTAACCATGATGCTGCTCAAGAGTTTGAGCTTTCATTTGGTAATGCCTATTCATTAAGTGTAGATATGCCAATGGGTTCTCAAGGATTGGAGCATCTTCGCTTCTTTATTGCTCTGCTCCCTTCTGTTTCTCGTCAAGGCCAGTTTATTGCCCGCCCTGAGCGTGTTCACACAGTTGAGGATGCTCAGGAATTCAATGTGTCTGAAAAAACAGATATGCAACTACAATCTGCTGCCCCTGCCGTACCTGAAGCCAGTGCTCCTGCAACCCCTGCTGGGCCTGAAACCAGTGCTCCTGCAACCCCTGCTGGGCCTGAAACCAGTGCT
>PFGG01000005.1 GCA_002783405.1 bacterium (Candidatus Blackallbacteria) CG13_big_fil_rev_8_21_14_2_50_49_14
TGCGGAAGAAATAAATAAAGTTTACACCAAGGCAGTATTTTGGAGCCGTTCGTACTGTATCTTGACATGTGGCGGTGCGCCATTGTCTGTGCTTAAACAGTATATTGAGCAACAAAAGCTGGAATGAGCGGCGGAATGCCGCTATCGCACTTCACCCCCCGCCAAGCCTGTCGGCTATGGCAGGAGCACTATGCGATGGTTTGGTAGATGCCTATTCAGGCCTGCAACTCACGCAGGGTTGTTTAGCGATAACGATCGACAAACAGAAATTGGCGATCTTCCAAGCTTTTAAAAGATTTCATTACCGTCAGGCGATCCATGGGGAGAATTGAATGGATTTGACCGATGCTGAGTTTTCCATCAATGACTTCGAGCAGGTATTGATCAGCTTCAGACATTCTACTGATTTGAGCCGCTGAAGGCCGCATTACGACTTCGGGGATATCATTTGCTTGATAAAATTCCCAATACTCCATAAACTCATGATGGTATTTCCTTAACTCAGCAATCAAAAGATTGGACTGCGGAATAGCCAAGGTTTCGGCTTGGGGAGGGGTGCGTTGGAAAAACATCCAATTGCCACTTTCCCAGGCTGTGAGAGAACAAATTCCTTGAAAGGGTTCATAGGGTTTGTTTTTAACATCGACATGCATCAAATATCCCCCCGAAAACCAGACAGTTGCCTCTTGATATGAATTCCAGAGAATGAGTTGCCCATTGCTTTGGTGAGAAATCAAATGGACCAATTCCTCTAAAAGGCTGAAATTTTCAAAATGCTGAATTTGAGGTAGGTAGGCCCGCTGAGCAGGCCCATTGGGCTGTGCTTCCGGAAAACCGCGTTCCATTACGACTTTTAAAAACTGTCGAAGTTGGCGGCAACTGAGAAAACGATGCTGACTTTTTTTCTTCAAGCAAGAAAGAATCAATTGGCTGAGATCTTCTCCCAGCGCAGGTTGGATCAAATGGGGGGATGGGGCTTCCTGATTGAGAATCATCAGCATCGCTCCGCCTGGGTTATCTGAAACGAACGGCTGTGAGCCAGTGAAAATCTCGTACATGACCACGCCCAGGGCATAAATATCGATTTGATAATTGGAGACCCGGCTGTTTTGAATCTGTTCCGGCGCCATATAGGACAGGGTTCCCACCAAAGCATCACGCGAGGAAGGGGTCTCAACACCTTCAAGGCGTGCAATCCCAAAGTCGATAAGTTTGAGATTCTGATCTTTTAAAACGATGATATTTTCAGGTTTTAAATCGCAGTGAATAATTCCGTGGGAGTGAACATATTCCAGGGCATCTGCAAGTTGATCCATCAGTTTTAGCATCATACGCGTGCTGGGTTTTTGGCTTTTGACAAATGTTTGAAGCTCTTGACCTTCAAGTAGCTCCAGCACCATGACATGGTTGCTATCTTGAACAATATATTCCTGTAGCGCCATGATATGGGGATGATTCAAAAGGCCCAGTATTTGGGCTTCTGCTTCGAAACGATCAATACGGGTCTGAATTTCTTCATCGCTGAGATGACCGGGAAGATTGAGATGTTTGACGGCAACTTTTTGATTGGTATGAAGATCCAAGGCTTGAAAAATGGTAGCCATACCGCCTTGGCCAACCTGATTCAGTAAAACATAGCGCTCAGCAAAGGTCATGCCCTGCTGTAACTGGCTTGATCTCTCCGGTGAATAAACGTTCATGACCCTACCCTCTTTACACGACTTCTTCAGCAGAGCCCACAAACTTTAGCTTAAGTGTCTGATTTACTATTTCCCTTGATTTTCTTATTATAAGCAATGTTTATGGAAATCATATTTTGTAGAGATTAAAATTTGATGACAATTTTTTTACAAAGTTTAAATTTTCTTCAAATGAACTAGCCTAAAAATGCAAGTGCTGCGACGATTAGACCAAAAATCCCACCCAATGCCCCGTACCAGGTAAGTGCATTAAAGATGGGTTGGGCAAACTCAAACAGTGATTCAATTCTGGCAGGATTCATGGCCAAGACTTCTCTGCGCACTATTCCAGCAAAATCAATCGGTTCAAGTACCTCACGGTTGTGCTGTCTCAGCCCGTCAATCAGACTATCCACCATCAGGTCTTCGACGTCTTCTTTGGTTTCTTTTTCAATGGTTTGATTCAATAAACCAATAAAATGGAGGGTTAAGTTTTTCAAGGATTCCCGGATAGATTTTTGAAAGGGCGCACTGCGTGCCAAGCCCGCTGGCGTTTGTAAAGAGAGGGTTTGAATGGCTTCAGAAACATCCGTTTCGAGTACGCGATAGTCGATCAGTCCCGTGATATCGCCTTCTCCCAGAGGTTCGAGAAAATGGTCCAATAAATTGAGATATATTTTGCGAAAGGCCCGGCCCTGGTAAATCATTTCCACCCAGTCTTGAATGTGTTCTTTGAGAGGAAGCGGATGAATGCCAGCAAAAAATTCACCTGGATAACGCTCTAGGACTTGAATTTGGATCATTTTCCAACCGGCCTCACTCAAGTTTGCGCTCAATTTTGGATGGGAGAGCTGAGGAATGAAGTGATTTTGGGCTGCTTCAAACTCCAGGGCAAAGCGTTGGTAGAGGTCTTCAAGCGAATCTATTTGCACCAATTCCAAGACTTCTTTGAAACTCAAGGTCTGAAGCAGTTCACTGAGCAGTGCGCCTGTAAACTGACTTAATACAGGCAAAGTTTGAGGATGTTCGAGAATTTTTGTTTTGATCATCTGTCTGAGTGATTCGGCATGGAAGACATCATCTTCTAAACCCAAATCTGATAAAGGGATGGCTGCAATATCTTCCCGAATATAGGTTTTTAAGACGGCCTTTAATTCACTGCTTTTTGAGTCCAGAAATCCGCCCAGTTTCTGTTCGATTAAGACATCGACTACCTTTTTGACATCATTGCGCACCCCCCCAAAATTGACAAGCATGACCTCTAAAACGCCTTGGCGCTGAATATCTGAAACCACTGCTTTGACAATTTTACTTTTATGATTGCGCATCATTTCGAGTAAATAACCCGAAAAAATGTCCATAAAAAAGTCAGATTCCTGGTAAACCCATTTCAATAGGCTGCCATCAAAGATTTCGCCAACACTGGAGTGTGAGCGCAATCCTTGTTTCAGCCAATTTTCAAGTCCGATCAGCAGGTTATCTTGCCAAGAACTGGTAGCCAGGGTGTTCAACCCCCAACTTAAGAGTGTTTCTTGAGGCAGGGTATCTGCAGGGGTTAGACTTGCAAGTCGTGTGTTGAGAAAACGATCCCAGTGCTGACCATAGCTTAAAAATTGGCTGCGAAAGTGTGAGACTTGCTTCAGTTCTTGGCCTGTTTTCGTCAGCCAGGTATGGATCTGATTCTGAAGTCCTTGCCGAATTAAAGTTAAGAAATCTCCTGAGAAGTGATTAACCAGGCTGTTTTCAGAGACCAAAAGTCTTTCCAAAGCCCGTTTTAGCCAATTGGACAAAGGATACTGGCTCTCTTGAACCTGGCCTAAAAATTCTGCGCGTAAATGCTGAAAGTCTTCGGGTTCCAATTCAACGGCACGTGCCTCTTCAACCAAATAGGAGGCGATTTCCTGGCTGTTGGCATGTAATTCTCTGAATCCCAACTCCAGAACCAAAGGGCTGAGTGTATCATAATTTTCATGGGTATAGCGGGTCAATGTGCTGTCCCAGGCCTGATAATCATTATGCGAAACCACCTGTTTTATCACATCTTTCCAACGGTGATGGTAGCGCTCAAGAATTTCGACCATATTGTCTTTGGCGAGAAGTTTTTGATCGATAAAGCGAGCCATACTCTCTGCCAGTGCAAGTTTATTTTTGATAAAGACTGCGGGTGTAAAGGGAATTTGCAAAGGGCCTAAAAATTTTGCCTGATAAGGGCGGAACAGCATGCGAATGGCCAGCCAATTGGTGCCAATGCCTGTCAAGGCATAGACCACTGGAAAACTGAGCAGGGCCCAAAATCCGGTCGTATAGGTGTGAAGCAGAGGAAGATTGAGGCCGAGTCCCATGCCTGTACCTACACTGGCGCCAAGAAAGGCTCCCAACCAGGCAATGGGCTGAAGTTCCTGACCCATGAAGCCTTCCATTTCCTGTTCCAGTTCGCGATCAGAAAATCGTGCAAAGCTTTCTTTGATGGTGATTCGGATTCTGCCATGAAAGAGACGATGATCTCGGATCAATTCGATCATAAACTTGACGATCGTTTCACGGGTGCGCGTGGCAAAGGCTTCATAGTTCGTTAGGTCGAGATAGATTTTAGCCAAGTGGGAATACAGCGTATCCACTTTTTCTCGTTGTAAAACCAGCAGGAAATCATCAAGTTTTCTTAAAAAGACGGTTTGTAATTTACTCCAAAGTGTGTCGTGAATGGCTGCAGGAATGACTTCTGAGATGGGTTTTGAAGCCAAGGTTTGAGAGAGTAAATGGCCCAGCCGATCCATGACGAATTTGCGAATGGCATCTGAATGCAACCATTTTTGCAGCCAAGGTGCCAATGCTTCTAAGCGGGGTTTGGGCAGCCAGACAGCCAAAGAGCGTTGTTTATTATTTGAAATCCAGTTCTCACTGGCCTTTTTAAGCCAATTTTCAAGTTGTGGATTTAAAAAAATGCGTTGAATCAATTGTTTGCGAAAATAAGGGTAGAGCTGTTCATTTGCCAGTTCAGCCAAGTGAAGCTGTGAGAGACCAGGCAAGCTCTCCAAGGGGCGATTCAGCCAGGGTTCAAGCAGTTTTGCATCTACACGGGGCAGGTAATAGTTGAGAATACGAATAAGCGACTGGGTCAGGGCTTCATAGTCCAGCCAATGGGTGTCCACTGTCTGGGCCAAATCGCATACGCGCGTGTTTTCGAGAAAACGAGTGGCAAGAGAGGCCATGCCCGCCTTGGATTGATTGGCGATACGGCGAATTTCCTGAATCACGTTTTCTACAATTTTATAGCGCTCAGTCAATTGTTCTGAAAAGACGGTGGCAGTGAGGTGTTTAACCAGACTTTCCTGGCGTAAATGTTCGTCAATGGAGGCTTGAATCAATTGATTCAGTTCTTGATGGTTTTGATTCATCCAACCTTCTATATGGTCAAGTAAAGCGGGCAGATACTGTTCAATCAAGCCCAAAAGCCACTCTTCGAGCCTCGGAGTTAATAAGCTTGCCAAAGGTCGCTCTACTTCTTTTAAGACAGCGACCAAATGCTTGAGAAGTTCAGCAATTAATTGTTGGCCTGTCGCTGAACTGAGAAAACTCTCTATGCGGGTAACCAATTGCTGAAAGCTCTCTCTTTGGGAGTCTTTGCCCAGGAGGTCAGCAAGGCTGCGTTCACGCAGTTGGCTTTCGAGAACTTCCCAGAGCTGGGGAATATTCAGTTCTCGATAGAGGGTATTCATTTGTTTTTCCCACCAGGAAGCCCCCAAATAATTAAAATTTGTGTGAAGTCCTTTCAGCAACTGATCCAATAACTGCTGGGCAAGATCTGAGGAGAGGATTTCTTCAAGTGGTTTTTGTTCAAGTTCTTCCATTAGGCTTTCCAAGAGGGGTTCCCATTGTTTTTCCAGAACTTGAGCAAAACTTTCAAAGAGTTGGCTTAAGAGATGGCGTAATTGCGCCTGACTGAGTAATTCTCCTACCTGCAGATGATCAAAAAGTGAATTCAATGCTGAAGAAAGGATGGTATCGCGATTTTCAACCAAAAATTTGCGTAAATTTGAAAGGGTTTGTCCATAACCGCTGATATCATGGAGGGTGTCAAATTTAGCTATTTTTTCGCGCAGTTTTTCTTCAACAATCAAGCGGATCAGTTTTTCGAAGGAGAGCTTGAATGCTTCGCTGTCAAATTCTTCAAGCAGAGTTTCAGGGGTAATCAGCCGTTCTTCAACCAGATCGCTCATGGCATCTTCAAGGTGTTCACGATCTTTGACAACTTCTCCCCCGCCGATTAAGGGGTATTGCTTGAAGAGCATTTTGATTGCCAAGGTATTGGTGATATAGCCAACCAAGCCGCCTGTCAATAAATTCAGAAGCAGCAGTAGCCCATCCATAAGCGTGTCAGGACTGCCAGGTACGTTCTTGGTTATAGGCGTTTTTGCGCCTGAAAGCTTCTTCCAGGTCTATTTCCAAGCGATTGGCGAGGGCAAGTAGGTAGTTAAAGACATCGACAATCTCTTCAGAGACTTCCGTTTTACAGGTCTCAATTTCGGGCGCTTTTTCTTGAGATTGTAGAAAAAGCTTTTCACACCGGCGGATGGCCTTAAACAATTCCCCCATTTCTTCACCCAAAAGAAAACAGTTGTGAATGAGATCCACGTCTAACCACCCCTGTTGTGTTTCCAACTGGTGGATATAGTTTTGGTAATCTGACATGGAAGCCTGGGGCGGAAGTTCAATCATCTTTACCTCTGTCTGAAGCTTTTCACTGCGTATTGTGCCACAGCTCTTGCTGGCTATGCCAGCTTAGAGATGCGGACAGCAGCGATGCCACAGCTCTTGCTGGCTATGCCAGCCAATCCTACCACTAGGCTGTCATGATCAAACTTTTGCGTGAGCCATAAAAATAGATCAAGGGCAAATGCAGACGTTGTCCCCAAAACCACTCATTGTGCTTTCCGCCTCGGTCTTCGAGATAGGCAAGATCTTCACCTTCCCGGTAACCTCTGCTTTCAAGGATTCGTTTCATCAAGCGCGTATTCTGAATATTGTAATTTCGGGCGACAGCAATTCGGGAGCCCCCTTCACGTGTCCCCATGTCCAACCAGAGTTTTAAGCCTCGCTGAATCTGAGCGGCATCGCGCAGGGCCTGGCGGTGCCCCCACCAGAATGAAGGAGAAACCATGCCAATTTTGCGAAAGACATGGGGAAAGTAAAGCCCAAGATAGAATGAAATCAGGCCTCCCAGTGAAGAGCCCATCACGCCTGTTTCTTCTGGGCCGGAGAGCGTTCGGTAGTGGTGATCCACCAGGGGTTTGGCTTCATTGACAAGAAAATGGGCATAACGCTCTCCATTTCCGCCTTCTGATCCCCAGCGCGTTTGCATGCGTGTCCAGGTATACTCGTTGTCCCGCCCTGGGGTATTGTGAACTCCCACGACAATTAAATCTTCAACCAAACGGTGGCTGATGAGGCGATTGAGCATTTTATCCACCTGCCAGGGCATGCCCCCAAAGGCCAGTTCAGGAAAAAACAAATTGTTACCGTCATGCATATACAAAACAGGAAATCTTTTTCCCGGTTCCCGATCGTAGGCGGGTGGTAAGTATATATCCAAATCACGGCTATTATTCAGATACCAGGATCGGATATGCCGTCTTTCAATCCTTCCTCGCAGATAACGAGACGGGGCAATGCGATTCAATTCCTTGTTTTTTAAACTGAGCTTTTTTACGCGCATCGATTTAAACTGCCATAAAATTTTCAACAGTGGGTTTATCAAAATCGACGGAGGCGATGCCATCACAGGCTGCACAGACCCGACCTTCTGAATCATAGATTTCGCTTCGGGCAAATACGAGGGATTGACCTGCTTTGACAAGCCGCGCCTCGGCCAAGAGAATATCTCCTTTTAAGGGGCGCACAAAATGAATATTGAGTTGAACAGTGCCTGTGCGATGCTTTTGACTGTTCACAATTCCCACCAATCCAATCATGAGGTCAAAAAGCCCCGAAATCACGGCGCCGTTAACGGCTTGTGTTCCCAGTCCTCCCCTGTGTTGAGGTTTCAGCGGATCAATCTTGGCGCGAAGTACATCATCGGCACTTAAGTCGACTTCTACGCCCATGACCTGCAATACGGGGTTGGCATTCCAGAGGCGTGCCATTTCAAGACGTTCTTCAGGGGAGAGGGGGTTTGTCTGCGGCAATGTCTGCATAAGATATCCTGATTCTTAGTTTCTGGGCTGCATTTTAGCACAGCCCTGTTGCCTGTCTGTGGAATTCGAACTGGAACTCGAAGCCGTCTCTGGGGTAAGATAGGTATATTCTGTGCTGCGAGGTCTGGGAATGCGGATTATCTTTTTAAATATTTCGGACTATCGCCATTATCACAATATTTCAAGTGGTCCGATTGGGTTGGCCTATCTCTCTGCTTCGGCCAAGGCGAGGTTTCCTGAAATTGAAATCAGTATTGAAGTCGACCCCGATCGGATCATTGCAGCCAAACCTGATATCGTGGGTATTCGTGCCTTTACAGAAACCTACAGTCAATCGATCGAAGCTGCACATCATATCCGTCGACATTTGGGCAAAGACCTGCCGATTTGGTTGGGCGGTCCCCATATCAATGCCTTACCGACTACTTTGGCCCCCATTTTTGACTTGGGCGTAGTCGGCGAAGGCGAAGAGACCTTCGTGGAACTCTTGGAATTGGCTCACTTGGGCAGATTAACCCCTGACTACCTCAAACAGGTCAAGGGGGTGGTCTATTGGGAAGAGGGGCAAAGAGTCGTGACTCCCCCCCGTGAAACCCTGATGGAACTGGATCAGATTTTGCCACCGGATCGCAGCATCATGAAGACCTGGTGGCCTCCTCAGCAGGGATATATCAATTGGCCTCAACCGATTTATACCTCTCGCGGTTGTCCGTTTAAATGTATATTTTGTATTTTCAGTCTTGAAACACAAAAAGTAAGGTATCACTCGGTGGATCGGGTGGTGACTGAAATTGAAGATATTCTGCGCTACAATCCAGGCCAGGAAAGCGTTTCGATTCATGATGACCTCTTTGCCTTGAGCAAAAAAAGGCTCTATGAATTAACCCAAGGTATTCGATCTGCGAAACTCCATAAAAAGGTTTCGTTTGTCTGTATGGCCAAGGCCAGTGTCTTCAACGATGATATGGCGATGCTGATGCGCGATATGAATGTCTCAATTGTCACCTTTGGTTTGGAATCTGGCGTTCAGCGTCAGCTTGAATACCTGAAAGGCCCGCGCAATAAAGTTTCGGATAATCGACGTGCGATCGATATCTGTGCCCGTCATGGCATTCGGATGGGGGGCTATTTTATAATCGGCACACCAACTGAGACCCATTCAGAATTGCAAGAGGCCTATTGGTTTATTCGCGATAACTATCCCCCCCTTTCAATGGCTGGGGTCTTTCGCTTGACGCCTTTTCCAGGTACCAAGTTCTGGAAAGAGGCTGTCGAAAGAGGGATTGTTCACGATCAAATGGAGGATTGGCGACCCTTTAATTACTTGGATATGGACAAACGGGATTATCTCTTTTTTAACGAAAACTATTCGCTGGAGACATTTAAAGAGGCCTATACACATTTTTGTAGCCTGATGGATCGCAATAATTTAGGCATCAGCATGGAAGATCACGAGAAGCGTCTTGTGGGTTTTCAGGAGCCCGTCTATCTGGAGCATCTGCGTCAATTGAAACAAGGTCAAAGCGTGCTTGAAGTCTCTGGTTTTACGCGTATGTCTGCGAGTACAGTTCTTGAAGACTTGGATTTGGACTTACAGGTCACACGCCTCAAACCTTGGGAACCGTTTGAGGCGGTTCAAAGCCAGTCCTATGATTTAATCATCTGTAATTTTGCACTTGAACAGATGGCGCAAAAGCCTGCGCTTTTGTTAAGCCGTTTGAACAGCTGTTTGGCTCCAGGGGGAAGACTTTTGATCTTTATCTATAATCCGCGCCATGAATCTGTGATTATGCGACTTTTGGCGGGAGCCTGGGACAATGAACTCTGGGGTTTTAAACCCTTTGATATGTATACATTTTTGACTCCAGAACAGTTAGAAAAAAATTTAATGGATATGAATCTGAAAATAGAAAGTATTCAGCCTTTGCGTCAGGATGCTATTTCTCCGCGTGAAAGTGCAGTACAACCTCAGGTTCAGCAGGTCTTATCTCTGCTTCAGACGCAGATCGGGGGGCCCCCATTGTCCGCATACCGTGAATTCGCCTATACTGTTTTGACACAACCGAAAGAGAGCAAACCCTCCGATGGGAGACATTTTCAAGCGACTCGTCAACTTGGCGAAAGCCGAAATTTCACACTTGAGTCAACCGGACCGTGAGCTGACTGAAGAATTCAAAGCCTGGTTTGATCATCAACCCGGCCATGATCGCTACCGTGAAGCCTTTGATCGGGAGTATCAACGTCAATACGGTCAGGGACATCAATACTCTCAGGGTCGTGAGCAACGTCAAAATCAGCAAAGCTCAAGCTATTCTGAAAACCAGGGCTACGATCCGTATAAGGTCTTGGAGATCAATTCTCAGGCCTCTTGGGAAGAAATTGAAAAGGCCTATAAAAAATTGGTAAGAAAATACCATCCCGATCGCTATCAGAGTGCCGAAGACCGTGAGACGGCCACCCGTGTGATGTCGATGATCAATGCTTCCTTTAGCTTTTTGAAAGAAAAACACGGCAAAAAATAGTGTCTTTACAGGATTGGATGCAATTGGCTTTGACCGAAGCTGAGAGCGCTTCTTCACAGGGCCATGTCCCTGTGGGGGCTGTTTTGGTTTTTCAGGAAAAATGTCTCTTCAAAGGCCATAATCTATCTGGCCACAGTGATTTCCCGCTCAAACACGCTGAAATGAAGGTGCTTGAAATGGCGATGGGGCATTTATCCCAGGAAGAATGGCGTATGGCGACCCTCTATGTCACGCTGGAACCCTGTCCGATGTGCATGGGGGCCATTCTGCATACCCATTTGGGTCGCCTGGTCTTTGGGGCAGCAAATTTGAAATGGGGAGCCTGCGGTAGCGTAGCCGATTTAAGCCATCTCTATCCCAGCCAAAACCTTGAAATCATTGGCGGTGTTTTGGAGTCTCAGTCTCAAAGCTTGCTCAGTTCCTTTTTTAAGGCCTGTCGCTAAGGCGCGCTTGACTCTGCGGGGGGCGGATCTGAGAGTGGAGTTTCTGGAGACGGCGAAGCCTCACTTTCTGTGTTATTTTCAAGCGTTTCACTCTCTGGACTGGCTTCTGAAGAGGGGGAGGCCGTCGCTTCTTCGCCAGCGCTTGAATCTGCAGATTCGATGGGGGTAGGAGAGACTGTGCTTTCAGGGGATGGGGTCGCCGTGTTTGGACTGGTTGTTTCTGTGGGGGGATTGCTGGCGATGGTCGCTGCCGGACTCGGGAAGGAGGCGGGTGCTGCCTGCTCAAGTGGTGCTGAAGATTGAAGCGGGGAGGTTCTTTCGGGTTTGTGCGCAGGCGGACGCGTCATTTGCCAGCCCACAATCATTAGCAAGAGGATGGCGCCAATACCTGAATAGATAATCATTTGTTTGGAGTTTTCAGACTCCAGGGCTTTTTTTGCAATTTCCTCAGGGCTGGTCGCGATACGAACGACCTCTTCCTGGGAGGCAGAAGGACTCCCTTTTAATTTCGCATCTGGCGTTTTACCCGCACTTTTCCAACCACAAAACATGCAGGTTAGGGATTGGTCAGATTTTACCACAACCACGCGATTACAAATTGGACATTGCTTTTCAGACATATAAGATTCCTGTAGTTATAATAGTCTTCTGAAATTTTTATACTTTTTGCAAAACCGTTTCTAAAGCTTGTTTTTGTTCAAACTTCTCCAACCCAATGATTTCCGTGCGCCTTATAGCTTTGAGCCCACCCAGACAGAAGATCAGCGGGCAAGGGGCCTTTTTCAAGCGCTTGGCTGAGTTCGCTTAAATTTTTGATCTGGCGGGTGCCAGCGATACACGTGTCCACACCGTCTGCAAAAGCCGTAAAACGCAAGGCCTGATCAGTCGTGATTTGCTCAGGTTTCATGCCCATGGCTTGCCAGCGTAGCCAATAATTTTCGCAATAGTCCCCGTATGGGCGTGTTTGAAATCGCCAGAAGGCGTTGGCCAAAGGACGCTTGGCAATCACGCCCAGGCCTTTGGCTTTTGCAATGGGTAACAGATGCTGAAGACTGTAGCGGTCGCAGATATTGACGGAGCATTGAATACTGTCAAAGACGCCAGCGTGTATCGCCCACTCCAAGGCTTGGTTTTCACCGGAATAAGCCATGAGCCGTACTTTTCCAGCCTGTTTGGCCTTTGCAAGCGCGGCGATCACTTCTCCGTATTCTAAGGTTCCGATAGGACAAGAATGCAGGTGAACGATATCCAGCCAATCGGTCTTTAGGTTTTTGAGCGCCTCATCAATGCCAGCTTCAATACAGGCGGCTGTCCAGTCTGGAATGCCTTCAATGCCATAGCCAATTTTTGTCGATAGAATCAGGTCAGAGCGTTTGTGTTGAAGGAATTTGCCAATCCGTGTTTCAGAGGCTCCATATCCCCGTGCTGTGTCGATCAGGTTAATACCAGAATCCAGCACATGGTTCAATAAGGCTTCAGCTTCACGATCACTGAGTTCATTGCCCCCAATATGGCCTGCGCCAAATCCAAGCGCAGAAACCTGCAGACCTGAGTTTCCAAAGGCACGTTTGATCATGACTTGGTTTCTTTTTCAATTCGCTTGATATGGGTATTCAATTGTTCAAGGGGCAAGGCAAAGCCTGAAGCATTCCGATGTCCTCCTCCGCCAAATTCACGGCAGATGGCGCTGACATCAAATTCGCCAATGGAACGCAGACTGAATTTTCGCAATCCCTTTTGATCTGAAAAAGACATGGCAAAAGGGGCTTCTGGAAAACGCAAACACAAGTTGTTGCCCAATTCAGAAGCAAAGAGTGGCGTATTGACACCGGGAACCTCATGGCCTAAAATTTCAAACCAATCGACTCTTTGCCCCAGATTTTCAATCAATTGGTGCTTATAGCGCAGGGTAATTTTACCTTCTTCGCGTAAGGTGTCTACTTCCAAGCTGTTCCAGACTTCGAACTCCATTGGATAGATACTCAAGGCTGTGGTAATTTCATGGGCATCTGGAAGCGACCAGGTCCACAAATCCTGATCTTGAATATACTTGAGGAGTTCAGGAATGGGTTCCTCAGGAAAAAAATATTGCCAGGTCATCACTGCACCAGAACGATGCATATCGAATTCAGCAAAATCCAGATCTTTTAATTCTGCCAGTGCAGTTTTGTGATGATCAAGAACCTTTAATTTAGAGCGTTGGGATAATTCTAGCAATGTTTCACGATCAAAGGAGAAATCCAGAATATAGACTTCTGAGCCCGAAGGTATTTCTGGAAGTGTTGCACCATGGCGCATGGGGATATAAATAGCCGTCTCTGAAAATTTTTTCCAGGCTGCCCATGCGGCTCCGAAACCGTCAGGGCAATTGGCATGGTAAAGAACATAACGCGACATGTCATTTCCTCCGCAAAGAATGCAGGTATTATAGCTTGTTTCTGCTCAAGATACAGATCGGCCCAAGGGAGTCGGGTTACAATATCTGAGTCTAAAATTCTGGAGGAGAAAAATGTCACAGATCCCGCATTATCTGGAAGTGATTGCAGAGTGGCACCGCGAACACCACCCCCTATCTGTGAAGGCACTTCAAGCACCTTTGACGCTTGAACAAATACAGAAACTCAGCTCGGAACTGCCTTTCAGCTTGCCTGAAGAATTAATCGAACTCTATCAATGGCACAATGGACAATCCAATAACCGGCCCTTTTTTGGGGGCTATACTTTCTATCCTCTGGAAGAAGCGATTGAAGAATATCAATTGGCACTTGAAACCTCAGAAGAAGAAGGGCGTTTATGGAAAGCGAGCTGGTTTCCTGTTTTTGGTTTTCAAGGGGACTATTTTGTTTTGGATTGTGAAAGCGAACTTCAACCTTCTCCCATTTTCATGTCCCTGGACAGTGAAAGCTTGGCCCCATGCTGGTATGAAAATCTTGAGAAAATGCTGCTCACTCTCAAACAGTGTTTTGAAAAAGGGGCGTATTTCTTGGATGAGGATGAGATCCTGCTTGAAGATTATGAAAGTGTTGAGCAAATTCGGCTGAGCATCAATCAGAAGGTAGATCGCTATGCGACTGAAGAGGAACTCTCTGAATTTGAACCCCATCAGGAAATTGAAGATTTGATCGATGGCTCACGTAAAGTCACCTCCTGGCTTTCGGAACATCAGCATACGGTTGAATTCTTTGGCCCCGATGGTCGAAAGCGCTGGCAAGACATATTTTGGGGAGATGAATTGAGACGCAAAGATATTTGGGAGTTTACGGGGCCCAGTGAGGCAGTGATTACCAGCGAAAACTATTCAGGGATGCTTTTTTCAACCCGTGCCTATGCAGATATTTTGCCGGGTGGCGAAGTGATGACACGACGTGTTGAAACGATCATCAACGGTGAAGTTGTTTCTGAAGAGGATTTCAATGAACAAGAAGAAGATTAAAACATGGCTTTATGCGATGAAAATCAAGCTTTATTGGACTATTTAAGACAAAATAAACAGCTCTGGCATATTCTTAAGACTCTGCCTGAATTGCCGTGTAATGCTTGGCTTGCGGCAGGCAGCATTATGGAAACGGTTTGGAATCTTCAAGCGAAGTTTCCTGCAGATCGGGGGATTCGTGATTACGATCTGATTTATTGCGATCCCGGCGATCTCTCATGGGAAGCTGAGGATCGACTGATTCAGCACGGGCGCAGGCTCTGGCCAAATCTTGAAATTGAGATACGCAACCAGTCACGGGTACATTTGTGGTATCCCGAGCGCTTTCATATCGCAATAGAACCCCTCACGTCGATTACCCAGGCCATGTTATTGTGGCCAGCGACTTGCCATGCGATTGCAGTCAAGCTCGTGGGAGAAGAGCTTGAAGTCATTGCTCCCTGGGGATTAGAAGATCTGTGGCAGGGAATTGCCCGACCCAACCCTGCTTGTCCTGATACCCAGGCCTTTCAAAAAAAAGTGCAGCGCTGGACTCTTTTGTGGGATCTTACTGTTTGTTATAATTTAAAAAATTGATATGATGAATATATCTCGTTTCTGTCTCATTATTGCAAAAAAAGTACATAATTATGACGCTGATTTCAGAAAATAATGGTATTTACTTCTTTTCAGTGCCATCACCCGATAGAACGGTTGTGCTGCCGCACGCTGAAAATATCATGGTGATTTGCAATGAAAGTACTCAATATTGTTTACATTCTTCTCAAGTTAAAGAACTTATTTTTGATTCTACTTTGCCCAGACAAGCCATCCCTTCTTCAAATTTGGAGAAATTGTCTGAAATTTTCAGTCAACTGGGTATCTCCTTGGGGTGTTTTGTAGATATCGGTGCTTATGATGGTTTGAACTATTCCAATACCTATCCCTTGATGTGTGCGGGCTGGTCAGGGCTGATGCTTGAATGTGACCCCTGCCGTTTTACAACTTTGGCTGAAATTTGTCGTGATTATCCTGCTGTACAGGTTTCCAGAGCCAAAGTCAGCCCGAAAAATATTCTTGCTCATTTGGCTTCTGCAGAGATCCCGATCGAGTTTGATTTTTTAAGCCTCGATATTGATAGCTATGATTATTTTGTTTTGGAAGCACTTTTAGATAGGTATCACCCAACGGTGATCTGTGCTGAAGTCAATGAAGTGATCCCCCCCCCGATTGAGTTTACGGTGAAATACCGACCTGATTTCAGTTTGGACTTAAGCAGCCGGTTTTTTGGCATGAGTTTAACCAAACTTGCAAAATTGGCAAATCGCCATGGCTATCTTCTGGCGCATATGCACTATATGGATGTTATTTTAATTGATGCCCGATTTGCAATTAAAGACCCTGAAAACCTGAGTGCATTTTACAAACGTTCTTTTTTAGATTTGCCCAGACCCACCTATTATCAAGATTACCCCTTTGATGTAGAAGCTCTGCTCAATGCGCCTCCTGAAGTGGGTCTTCAAATTTTATTGAATAGTTTCTCTCCTTTTCAGGGGCAATTTGAGCTTTCTCTTTCCACTGAAGGTTTTGCTCTGAGTTAAAGCCGACTCAGGGCAGAACAGGCCTGTTTCGCTGGTATAATAAAGACAGATATGAATTGCTGAGATCTGTAAGGAGAAAAACCATGGGCCAAATGACTGTTTCGAATGAACTGACCCTGAGTGGACTTGAAGCTTTATTGGAAGGGCAGGCTCCTGTTGCCCTTCGGGCTCCCCATGGTACCCATCTGAATTGTAAAGGTTGGATTCAGGAAGCCGCCCTGCGCATGCTTTTAAACAATTTGGATTCTGAAGTAGCTGAACACCCAGAAAGTTTAGTTGTTTACGGCGGAAGCGGAAAAGCAGCCCGAAATTGGGAGGCTTTGCGGCAAATTGTTAAAACCCTGCTGACACTTGAAAATGATGAAACCCTCCTGGTTCAATCCGGTAAACCTGTCGGGGTATTTAAATCGCATCCTGATGCGCCGCGCGTTTTAATCGCCAACTCCAATCTGGTGCCCCATTGGGCAACCTGGGAAAAATTTCGTGAATTGGAAGCCCTGGGTCTGATGATGTATGGTCAGATGACGGCGGGAAGCTGGATCTATATCGGTACCCAAGGCATTTTGCAAGGAACCTATGAAACATTTCGAGCTGTTGCTGAAAAACATTTCAAAGGCAGCCTGGAAGGGCGTTTGTGTGTTACAGCAGGTCTGGGAGGCATGGGGGGCGCGCAGCCACTCGCGATTAAAATGAATGGGGGCGTTGCGCTCTGCGTTGAAGTAGATCGCTCGCGGATTGAACGACGGATTGAAACCCGCTATTTGGATCAATGGTATGAAGATGTCAATACCGCCATTGACCATGCCTTAGAAGCCAAGCGCAATGGTTGGGCCCGTTCGATTGGACTGGTTGGCAATGCGGCAGAGGTTTTACCAGAATTGGTGAATCAGGGCATTGTACCGGATATCGTTACCGATCAAACCAGTGCCCATGATCCTCTCAATGGCTATGTGCCTGCTGAATACAGTCTCAGTGATGCAGAACATTTACGCAAAGCAGATCCTGACCGTTATATTCAACTCTCTCTGCATTCGATGGTCCGGCATGTTGAGGCCATGGTGACCCTTCAGAGCAGAGGCTCTGTGGTCTTTGATTATGGCAATAATATTCGCCAACAGGCCTTTAACAGGGGCTTCGAGCGGGCTTTTGCTTTTCCAGGCTTTGTACCGGCCTATATTCGCCAGCTTTTTTGTGATGGCAAAGGGCCTTTTCGCTGGGCTGCCCTGTCTGGGAAAGCTGAAGATATTTACCGCATTGACCAGTTAATTCTTGACGAGTTCAGTGATGATCCTGGCTTAATGAACTGGATCCAAATGGCACAGGAGCAGGTGGCTTTTCAGGGCCTGCCTGCTCGCATCTGTTGGTTGGGTTACGGAGAAAGGGCCCGTTTGGGGCGACGTATCAATGATTTGGTGGCCAGTGGAGAAGTGTCTGCGCCGATCGTGATTGGCCGTGACCATTTGGACTGCGGCTCTGTCGCTTCGCCCAACCGAGAAACCGAATCCATGTTGGATGGCAGTGATGCTGTCTCAGATTGGGTGTTTTTGAATGCCATGATCAATGCTGTGGGCGGCGCTTCTTGGGTTTCAATCCACCATGGAGGAGGCGTTGGCATTGGCTATTCTCAACATGCTGGCATGGTGATCGTAGCCGATGGCAGCAAAGAAGCCGATGTGCGTTTGGAACGTGTTTTGACCTCTGATCCAGGCATGGGCATTATTCGCCATGTGGATGCAGGCTATGAAGAAGCCTGTGACGCTGCCCACCGTCACGGGGTGCGTATCCCCATGTGGGAAAAATGAAACTTCTCAGTTTTCAGGTTAAAAAATCCTTGCCTCGCGCGGGTCTTTTAACCCGCCATGGGGTTGTAGATCTTGCTGCCGCTTCTCAGCAATTCTTGACTCAAGCTTTGCCCGATCAGGTTTTACAGGTTTTGCGTCAAGATCCTGGGCTGGTTCAGACCCAGCACTTGGCAGATTGGATAGAAAGCCAGGATTCTTTTTTAGCGCTTGCACTTGAAAATGTTTCACTTTGTCCGCCCGTACTGTTTCCGGGGGCGATGTTGGATTTCTATACTTTTGAACAGCATGTGGCAACCTGCCGTGCAAAACGAGGTCTAGAGGTTGTGCCTGAATGGTATCAGTATCCTGTCTATTATAATGGCAATCCCCGTGCACTTGTGGGCCATGGGGTGGATGTCTTTTTCCCGAAGGCCGAAACAAAACGCGATTATGAGTTGGAATTGGCGATCATCATCGGCAAAGAAGGCAGGGATATCCCACGGGAATCTGCGCATGAATATATTGCAGGCTATACCATTCTGAATGACTGGAGTGCGCGCGCCATTCAGGCCGAAGTCATGAAAGTGGGTTTGGGACCAGCAAAGGGGAAAGATTTTGCCAGCAGCTTGGGGCCCTGGTTGGTAACACCTGATGAAATCGGAGACCCCCGTGATTTAACCATGGTGGCAAGGGTGAATGGTGAAGAATGGTCTCGCGGAAATTCAGGCAGTTCCTATTATCGCTTTGAAGAGATGATCGCCTTCGCCTCGGAAGGGGTTACGCTTTATCCGGGTGACCTGCTCGGTTCGGGTACGGTGGGTACTGGCTGTGGATTGGAATTGGGCAAGTTTCTCCAGCCCGGTGATTGGGTTGAGCTGGAGATTGAAAAGATTGGAACCCTTGCAAATCGGGTGTTTTAAACCGATTCACTGACCCGACTGGGAAAAAGTTTTGCATGTGAATTATCTTTGAGTGCTTCGCCTGGTAGCCCCCAATTGTGTGAATAACTGAGTGCTCCACTTTTATGCAGCGTTAGCAGAATATTTTCACGAAAACCTTCTGTAGTCTGCGTATCGCCAAATTCAAATTTACACAGATGATCCCCCAAGGCATTAAATTCTTCTGCAATCAGAGCATGGCAGAGCAAACCCTCAGTATTTGAACTCAAGGCCCAAAGGCAGATGGTACCACTGGAATCGTGGGCCAGAAAAGCGTGCTCATGGTGCAGCAGCTGTGCTTCTCGGCTCGCAGTATAATCCAGTTTGATCCCTTTGCAATCGCGCAGCGATTCAAGTTTTAATTCAGCTTGAAAGCCTTCGCCATCATGGGAGATTCCCTGACCGAGATAGCGACCTTCCCAAGATTTCAGTTTTTCGATTAAGCTCATATGAGAATTCCTCGTTTAGATCCAAAAATGATTGATTGAAGACAAGGGGGCTTCATGCCCCTTTTTTCAATATTTCGGTAGTGAATGCTTCATTCTAGCATGTGAACTTCGCTTCAATTGTTTAATTTTTCCCATCGCTGGGCTGGTTGAAGTTCTGGTTTTGAAGTGAATCAATCAGTTTAAAGCTGTTTAATTGGAAGAAAAAGTTGAAACCTGTTCTTTTGGTTTTGCCAATCTTTGAGTAAAAATTCAGCTGTGGGGCTGTTTGTTGCTTTAAAATAATCAGTTAGAACAGATTCTAATTCAACAAACTCTTCAGGGAGCATTTTTCTCGAACCGATATACTCTGAATTGATCATTTCTGTTTGCCCATCCAGGAGATAAATCTTTCCCCCTGTCATGCCACTGCCTGTATTGGGGCCTACGGGGCCCAAAATAATCACAGACCCTTGGGTCATGTATTCACAGGCATGAAAACCTGTTCCCTCAACGACACTGATGGCACCACTGTTTCTGACTGCAAATCGATCTCCGGCTCTCCCTCTGACAAAAAGGATTCCACCCGTGGCACCATAGAGAGCACCATTGCCAATGATGACGTCTTCTTGCGGGTTTAATCGGGTCAAAGGGGTAGGTTTGATTACAATTTTTCCTCCCGACATTGATTTTGCCACTGAATCATTGGCCTCACCGTAGAGGCAAACTTCAATTCCCTGGGTTAAAAATGCGCCAAACCCTTGTCCGGCACTGCCAGTAAACGTAAATTCAAGTTTTTTATCCGTCGCAGGAAAGGGAGGCACTTGATTTGTAATTTGGGCAAGGTGGTTGAGATGTTCTCGGCGTGCAAGCTCACCTGAGAGTGTGGCGAGAATTGCGCGATCCCGGTTATTGATAGGATAACTCAACTGACGTGCTTGAGCTGTTTCCAAGGCTGGCATGCCATCATATAGCAGTTTCAAATTGAGCGGGTTTGCAATTTGATTTTCTGAATGAGCTTCGCTATTTTCACTGTAGAGATAAGGAGGGGAAAGTAAAAAGCTTAAATCCAGTTGAAGCTGATTGACCCATTGTACATAGTTTGGATTAATTTCCAGCAGATCAGTCCGACCGATTGCTGCGCTCAAATTTTTCAAACCAAGCTTTGCAAGTTCAGATTTCGTGTCCTGCGCCAGAAGTTTCAGCAGCTTGACGATGCTTTTCACATTTCCTTTGTATTTCGATTTAAATTTTGGATCATGGGTGGCGATTCCTGTTGGACAGGTATTCTTTTCACAAACTCTTGCCATCACACAGCCTTCGGCGATCAACAATAATTTACCAAAATCAAATTCTTGAGCACCTAAGATAGCCGCTAAGACTATATCTTTGCCTGTTTGCAAACCTCCATCAATCCGCAAGATGATCTGATCTCTGAGTTGGTTATCGATTAAGGCCTTGTGCACTTCCACCAGTCCAAATTCAAAGGGCAGGCCGGCATGCTTCATTGAACTGAGCGAAGCGGCACCGGTTCCGCCATCTAAACCTGAAATATGGATGATATCGGCTCCTGCTTTGGCAACGCCTACTGCAATCGTACCAATATTGGCTCCCGCTACAAGTTTGACACTTATTTTGACGCCGGGTTTCAATTGCTTGAGTTCATAAATCAGTTCTTTTAAATCTTCAATGCTGTAAATATCATGCAAGGGGGGAGGGGAAATCAGATCGACCTGGGTCAGTGAATGCCTGGCTTTGGCGATGGCGGCATCTACTTTGGTCGCCATCAGTTGCCCCCCTTCTCCTGGTTTTGCGCCTTGAGCAACCTTGATTTGAAATTCATCTGCTCCAATCAGATAGCGCGCGCTGACTCCGAAGCGCCCTGAAGCCACCTGTTTGATACTTGCGCTGATTCCTTCTGTTTCATAAAATGGGTTTTCTCCCCCTTCTCCACTGTTGCTGCGGCCCCCAATTTCACGCATGGCAAGAAAAATATCTCTTTGTGATTCTGCACTGATGGCACCAAAAGACATGGCCCCTGAACCAAAGGTTTTGAGTATTTCTGAAAGCGCTTGTGCATCTTCCCAAGCGAGTTGTGTTGGGGAGTGTTTGAAGTTTAAGAGATGGCGCAAATGGTAAGGACTTTCGCTTTCCAAGCTCTCTAAATAGTTGCTCCAAAATACCTGGGTGGATTCATCTGTCTCGGCTTGAAGAGCCTGGTGAATTTGACGGGAACGGTAGGCCGTCATGGCGTGTTTTTCACCTTTTTGGTGTTTGTTGTGTTCTCGATAGAGATAATTATGCAGGGGTTGGCCTGCCTCATAGGCTGATTTGGAAAGTTCGCTCTGCTGAAGCAGCAGTTTGGCAATGCCCTCTAAATCCAGCCCGCCTGCGAGAGAGGGCACGCCCCGGAAATACAGATGGCTCAGTTCTCGATCCAGACCGATGATGGAGAACAATTTGGCACTCTGATAGCTTTGTACAACAGAAATACCCATTTTTGACATCACCTTGAGCAGGCCGCTTTCATAGGCTTTGAGCAAGTTCTTTTCTCTTTGTTCAGGCAGCAGATCTTTGCTCTCCAAGGCTCCAGAACGCGCCATTTCTAGGCTGAGCCAGGGGCATATGGCGGCAGCGCCAAATCCGATCGTACAGGCAATATGGTGGGTTTCATAGATTTGACCAGATTCAATAATCAAAGAGGCTCTCAATCTGAGACCCGCCTTGTCCAGGGCGATGATCACTCTGCGCAGAACCAGCAAAACAGGGATGGGAAGATTTTCCCAATCCGCCTGACGGTCTGAAAGAATAATCAAGGAAATCCCCGAACGCACAGCATCAACCACTTGCTTGGCAATGGTTTCAAGTTGGTGGTTAAAGGCAACGGGGCCGTGAACACGCTGGAATGTCATTTGAAAGCAGGCATGCCGCAGTGAAGTCTTTTCTGAATCCAACGCTTTCAAATAGCTAATTTGACCCAGGCTGAGCAAGGGACTTTTTAACTCCAAGCCTTCAGGAGGAGGAATCAGTTCTTTTTGAGAAATAATATTGGGACGAATGCCCAAGTATACAGAGAGGTTGGTGACCAATTTCTCTCTGAGATAATCGAGCGGCGGATTGGTGACCTGGGCGAAATTCTGATAGAAGAAATCAAAAAATGATCTGACTTGATCCGATAAAATAGCCAGTCGCGCTGTTTCTCCCATCGAACCAATGGGTTCACTGCCCGTTTCTACCATGGGTTTTAGAATTTTATCCAAAGCTTCACGGGTATAGTGAAACAGGGCAGATATCTCCTGGGGGGGGGCTTCAATTTGAGAAGACGAAAGATAGGGCAGAGGTGTGAGATGTGCGTCAAAATGAACGCCCGCATTTCTTTGCGCTTCGCTTGGATCTGTAAAATCAATTGTGCCGCTGGCAAGATCAATTTGTACTCCGCGACCCGCTTTTAAAGCTCCACGGGCTTGAATTTGAGCATCGGTCAAATTAAAGATGCCAGTTTCGGAAGCCAGGTAAAACTTATTTTCTGTTTGAACCCAACGACAGGGCCTGAAACCATTGCGATCCAGACGTGCGCCCACAACCTCTCCATCCGAAAAAGTCACCATCGCAGGGCCGTCCCAAGGCTCCATGCCCCGACTCCAAAACTTATAAAATGAATTGTTTAAATCAGAGGGAGGAATGATCAGGGCGACAGCATCTTCAACAAAGGGCAGGCTGCTGCGATACATCAAGGCTTCGACGATTTCATTTAAACTGCCTGAATCGCTGATTCCTTCATGGGTGAGCAATTCATTGCGGGGAAGTCCCAAGGTTTTTTCGCGGGAATATGCCCACGAACGGTTGCCTTGGATTGTGTTGATTTCGCCATTGTGCCCCAAAAGCCGAAAGGGCTGTGCCTTATCCCAGGAGGTGACCGTATTGGTACTGAACCGCCTGTGAAAAATACCAAAGCGGCTTTTATAAGCTGGATTTTGTAAATCAAGATAAAATCTTCCCAAATATTCAGAACGGGTCAGCGCTTTGTAGACGATCGTATTCACAGAAAGAGAGGCCACAAAGAACGCAGGTTCTGGAAACAGTCTGCGTTGACGCGTAAAGGTTTTGCGCAAGGCACGGTAGAGCATATGATTAAAAGCTGTATCATTGTTGGCATGAATCGGGCGTTGAATAATGGCCTGAAGGAGTTTTGGCAAAGAGGCTCTGGCCTGTTCTCCCAAGACATCCAAATGTATCGGAACCTCTCTGTAGCTGATGATGGGCATGTCCCAAAAGCCAAAGGTATCCTCAAAAATAGCCAGTAATTTGCGTTGAGGTTCAGGTGCTTGCGTGACGAACAGGGAGGCCACTGCAACGGTGCCTCTTTCATACCCCAAGAGCTCAAAGGGAATATCTGTCATGATGCCTGCGCCATCGCCTGTTTTTTGGTCTGCAGCACAGGCTCCGCGATGCTCTACACAGGACAAAGCATAGAGGGTTTCTTCAATGATCTGATGTGAAAACTCTCCCCTTCTGCTGGCGATGAAACCTACCCCACAGGCGCTTTTTTCGGAACGTGGGTAGCCAAAAGCATCATAGTGTCGCATTTAAATTCTCCCCCTAAGTTGAACAAGCGTCATTGTAACCCTTTTTTTGGATGCGGGATCACGTGAACAGAATTTTTCAATTCGAAATTATTTCCTGGGTTCATATTCTTTGGGTTGACAAAGAAATTTCTTATCTTACACTGAAAGAGCTTGACTCTGTAGAATGAGAAACTCATTTTACAGAGAAAAAATGATTAAATTATGTGTAATGAGGTAGTTTGATGATTGGATTTCAGAAAAAAGTGCTGAGTTTTGGATGTCTTGTCTTGTTGGGTTTAACCGCTTACCCTGCTTTCAGTGCCGGGCCGGGTATCACGCTGACTCTAGATGGAAAGCCTGTCACATCTGTTCCTGTTGATCAATTGGGAAAAATACAAATCAAAGTCTCCACAGGGGGCCCCAGTTTTAAGTCTGTTTTCAGTGGGCAATGGTCTGGCATCGATCAAACCCTCAGTCTTGCGGGTCAGATTTATCACCAAGGCAACCCAGAACCTGATATCAAATCTGCACATGGTTGGTCTGGTTATGGCATGGAGAGAACGGGTTATGATGCCAATTGGGCTGGAAAAAACACCTCTACTGCATCCATGGCGGATGCTGCCAAGGTGGATGGTTTATCCCTTTTTAAAGCCACAGACAGCGATAATGTGGCATTTACGTTTCGCTTTCGCCGCAAGGTCTATACCGGTAAACAGATTTGGGAAAATGGTGGCTGGGTGAAAGAAACCCGTTGGGAAGCAGCAGGCCCTACCATGGGCAAAGCCAGTCTCAAGCTCCAGCCCCCCACCTTTGCCTCAAGCTTGGATCCCAATCAGCTTTTCGCACCTGCGCTTGAAAAATTCAACGCTCCTGCCAAGAGCGAATACGATGACAATCGCGCAGAACTCATTTCTCGTACTTTGCTCTATCCGCAATCCTATGGCGGCCGCAAAGTAGATTTCAAAGGCACTAAAATTACAGGCTTTGAAGTTGTTCCCGGTAAAAAACCTGCTTTTAACTGGAATTATCTCGACAAGGGTGGAGAGTTGGTTCACGCTGAGATGACGGTCAATATGAAAATTCATGCCGTGATGCATACTCAGTTTGAAAGCCTCCCTGTGCCCATGAATACGGAAGCAGATTTTGACTGTCCGATCGCCATCTCAGCTGATCGCATGCTGAACTCTGGAAATTGGGTCACCAGTGATTTGGAGTTCAATGATGAAATTCGTAAGGTCTGTAAAACACCTGACGGCAAAACTCCTGACGATATCGTTAAAACCGTCAATCCCATGGGAGGAGCGAAATCTCCTCAGGATATCTTAAAAGGCTTTGGCTTTTAAGAGCTAAAGACGGGCCCCTCAATACTTTTGAGGGGCCTTTTTATGAAACTCAGTTTGCGTCCTGATGAAAATAGGCAATCACGACGGTGATATTATCCCGGCCTCCACGGCTGTTGGCCAACTCAATCAAAGCATCACAGGCTGCTTGTGTCGAATTCTGTTGTAGAATTTCAACAAATTCCTCATCTTTGACATGCCGTGTTAAGCCATCGGTGCAGAGTAAAAGACGATCTCCGATTTCCAAGTCAAAAGTTGTTACTTCTGGTTTTACTTTTTTACTTGCACCCAATGCCTGGCTAAGAGCATTGCGATATTTGCTCTTCGCGGCTTCTTCTTCAGTCATTTTGCCCGCTTTGACAAGAAGGTGGGCCATGGTATGATCTTCAGTCAGTTGAGCAATCATATCTCCTCGAACGAGGTAGGCCCGGCTATCGCCCACATGGCCAATCGTTAAATTTGTACCATGAACGAGTGCTGCTGTGAGGGTGGTTCCCATTTTTTCACGTTGGCTGTCGTTCTCTGCTTGCTCTTCAGAATAACTTGATAGATTTTGATGAACTTCGGGAATCAAAATCTTGAGAAGGTCTTCTGAAGATTTAATTCCGTAGGCCGATAAAAACTCTGCAAGTTGACCGCAAAATAACTCTTCAAAAATATCCCGAACCATGCCACTGGCAACTTCTCCGCGCTCATGGCCTCCCATGCCGTCTGCTGCCAGCATAACAGCGTCCAAAGGAAGATCAGGGACCTGTTTGGGGGTTAAGATTAAAAAAGAGTCTTCATTATTGGTTCTTTTTTGACCCACATGCGTGGAGCCAGCCATTTCAATCTTTATCACGAAGACCTCACAATTAGATGGGTATGACCGAGACATCTTCGATTTCTGCGATTGCTGAGGCATCTTCCAGCACTTCGCTTCGAGAGCTCTGAGTTACCAGTGTCAATGAAACATCCAGGTCGAGTTTATCCTGTAAAATATCATCGGCTGAAGGATTCATCTTTATGACTGTACCATGTTTTTCTAAAATCATCACTAAAAGAGAAATCCGTACTGATTTCATGCGGCAACGGGGATGGATACGAATATGCATTTCAAGCAGGGTAAAACCCTGTTCTTTTGCTTCCTGCATGATATGTTGATCAATTGGAGTATAAATCATGCGCATTTGACTGGGCTGGGTGGTCATTTGACTGGGTCGCTTCAGGCGGGTATTTCTGAGTTCCTGTAAGCGTTGCTTATGCGATTCCATCAGATTATGTAATTGTTCAGTTCCTTGAAACTCAGTATTGTTTTTGAGTTCAGTCACTGTTTTGCGGGCTTCTGCCATTTTACGAACTTTTTCATAAACTTCTGGAATGGCGTGAATGACTGTTTCAAAAGCCAGTTTATTGAGCTTGTACAATTGACATGCGGTTTGCGTTTTGACGGTGGCATTGCGGGGTTCACTGAGAACCAGAGCCATTTCACCAAAAATTTCACCCTCATGCAATTGAGCGACAACCTGAAAGTCTTTAATGACTTCAACGGTGCCTCGGCGGATAATATACATGGCATCACCGCGCTGGCCTTCACGTACCAGAATTTTTCCGGCAGGATGATCTTCAAAACGCATGCACAATTTGATTTTTTCAAAAAATTCTTCGGGGGCTTCTTTGAAAACGGAGACCCGACGCAGGGTTTCGGGCAAATTAAAGGCCGAACGCACCAATGTCGGAGCGCTGGTTTTTGTGGGCGGGGTTTCTTGTGTTGCTTCAGACAATTTCAAGAGGTGTTTCAAACGCAGATCTGTCAAAAGCGAAAACCATTGCAGTTGCTTGTGCAGGAGCATGACCTCAAAAATTCGGTCTTCATTCTGAATGACCAGATTTTGATTTTCCCTGCGGATCATCTGCAGTGGTTCATCAATGCGGAAACGGGGGTCCATTTCAGCTTTGAAATAGACACATTCCTCAAGTATTGTAGATTGCTGATCCAACTCCAAGATACGGTGTTGGCCTGCATCTAAAATTTGGGTGCGGCCATTCAGCAGGCGTTGGGCGCAAACAGGAGAAATCAAACCTTCCTGAGGATCAGCCTTCCAGATAATTTTCTGGCTTAAGGGGTTGATCTCAATCACACGGTGGTTGCCGGTGTCTGCAATTAGGTAGGTGCCTTGGGGGGTGCGTTGAATATCAGAGGGGGAATTCAAAAAACCTTCCCCAGACCCAACTTGCCCAGTAATCCCATAGCTCCATACAATTTCGTGTTTCTCATTGATACGCAAGACGCGGTGATGGCCTTGATCCACTACCAAGTATGAATTTTCTCCATCAAGGGGGCAGTAATAAGCTTTGCTCGGGAAAGACAAGACATGGTGTTCTGAACGGTTGGTTTCAAAAGTCCAGTGTTTATTTCCAAAGCGATCACAGAGAAAAATTCCATGCCCTTTACGATCTACAACCAAGATCAGTTTATTCGGTAAAAATTGTGCTGAAACAGGTTCCTGGCATTGAGTCAAATCAAAATTTATCTGCCAGACCACCTCGTGATTAGTCGGGGTGGATAAGAACAAAAGACGTCGGCGTTTGGGGTCTGGGATCAACAAATAACCCAAAGGGAGATCTCCGCGTGGATCCAGGGATGCCGTTTGTTTCAGTCTTTGATATTCAGGGCTGTCGAGAATCAGTCCGCAAGTTGTGCATTGCCATTTGTCCAAAAGTAAATTATTGCAGGAAGGACAGCGCTGGGGGGGCTGCGTATAGTTGGGGGCCGGGGCATTGATTTTTAGCCAGGCCTGGACAGTGCTCCGTTGTAAGCTGGATTTAAAATGATGGCCCTGAAAATTTTCCAACTTGACAGGGGCGACTTCCTGGCCATCTAATATTCTGTGAAGATTTGCAGCTTCAACTTGCAGACGTTTTAAATCTTCTGGATGGTGATGTAGATCTTGACCTGTTTGTTGCTGCAATAAGCCGATCAGAATCTCCAGGATTTCTGTCCGGATAGATTCTGCTGTAATAGTAGCACTCATGATGCCTGTCCCGTGATGTTCCCTACGTTCTGAAATTCAATCAAAGTCAAGTCCATCATACCATTATGAACTTCAAAATATGAAATATACGGGAGAATGCTTGAGTGAAATGTGAATCAAGTTTTTAACTTCACGAGCAATTGTGCAAGCTCAACCTGATCTCCCTCTTTCACCAGAAGTTTACTTACCAAAGCTGCACGGGGGGCTTTGATTTCAATTCTCATTTTCATGGCTTCAAGATAGAGCAGGGTTTCATTGGCAGAGATTTGTCTGTCTTCAGAAATAAAAATTTCTGTCACTTTTCCTGCCATGGGTGCCAAAATTTCTGAACCTGAATGGGGAGAAACAGCCTTTAAAAGTGAAGTTTCCAATTCGCGCTCTAAAATCTGTCCCTGCCAGAGAAATTGTTGGCGCTGTTGACAATACAGGACACTCTCTGCTTGATTTTTCCAAAGAAATTCGAGGCGAAGCCAGGTATCTGAAACTTTGATTTGGTTAAAAAGTTTAAAATCCGATGTCTTCATTGCTGAAACGCTGGTCTCCAGAACCCTGTTTGATTTCTGAATGGTTTTTGTTGCGGCCTGATTTCCGATGGCTGTAACTTTTCTGTTTGTAAAAGCAATTCCTGCCAGAACTCAGGCTTTGAAAACCTGGGTTGAAAACTTGAGTAGTATTCCGTCGAAATTCGATTGTGAATATAGGCTTCAGTCTCAAGCATTTTGAGTAAAACAGGGGTGTTCAAATAGACAGTACCAGCAAGTTCGAGTTGTTTTAAGGCCCTCACCAGCTGTTTACGTGCCAGTTCACGATTGTCTGCATGGGAAATCAATTTGCATACCAGGGGATCAAACTGAACCGAAAGCTGAGAACCTTCACCAATACCGCTTTCAATTCTCAGACCCTTGGCCAGGGGCCATTGGATATATTCGATTTGGCCCGTTGATGGCAGACCCGTATCTGGGTTTTCTGCATAAATCCGGGCTTCAATGCTGTGCCCTGAGTGAGGCGGTCTGCTAAAATTTTCAAGACTTTCTCCCTGAGCGATTCTTATTTGCCAGGCGACCAGGTCTTCAGCGCAGATTTCTTCACTGACAGCGTGTTCAACCTGTAAGCGGGGGTTGATTTCCAGAAAGTAAAAATTTCCTTCGTGCCAGAGAAATTCAATCGTTGAAACCTGGTCAATCCCAATTATTTGGGCAATTTCAAGTGCCAAATTCCAGACCTTTTCTCTGTCTGATTCTGAAAGAAAAACAGCAGGTGCTTCTTCAATTACTTTTTGTCGCCGTCTCTGCAGTGAACATTCTCTTTCATAGAGATGCGTGAGATTTCCATGCCGATCTGCGAGTATTTGAACTTCGACATGGCGGGAACCCTTCAAATATTTTTCTATCAGAAGTGTGGGATCTTGGAAATGATGTTGAGCATAGGCTGTGGCTTGTTCGATACTGGCCATCAGGGTTTCTTGCGATTCAATCTTGAGCATGCCCAAGCCCCCTCCGCCACGAGCCGGTTTGAGCATCAGTGGATAACCCAATTCTTGGCAGGCAGTGATGAGCTTTTCGCCTTGAACTTCAGGATAGGCCAAGGAGGGAATGAGGGGAAGACCCTGCTTGGCTAAGAAAGCCTGGCAAGCCACCTTGTCGCCAGCCAATTCCAGTACTGAAAAGGAAGGGCCAATCAGTTCTATGCCTTCAGAATCGCAGAGCTTGCGAAAGTCAGCCCGTTCAGAGAGAAAACCATAACCAGGGTGAATCGCTGCGTTTAGTTCTTTGGCGGCTTTTAGCAAGGCTTTTGCGTTCATATAGCCCGAACAATCAGGCAAATCTGGAATTTCAATCGCCTGGTCGGCTTGGGCCAACCAGGCATTTTGCAAATCTGTGCAAGTAAAGACGCTGGTGGTTTTAAGGCCCATTTCTCGGCAGGTTCTCACGATCCGGCGACCAATCACTGAGCGATTGGCCACCAGAACATGATCAAACTTCATTGGAAAGCCATTCAAGCTTTCAATGCTGCGAAAGATTCATCTAAAATGCGCAGAATTTCGTCGCAATCAGAGCGGGTAATCGTATAGGGAGGGGCCATGCGAATCACATTGCCAAACAATCCACCCTTGCCAATCAAAAGCCCACGCTTGCGCGTTTCTTCCATCATTTGCGCAGTTTCTGCTGTGGCATGTTCTTTGCTTTGACGATCTTTTACAAGTTCCAGCCCCAACATCAGACCCCGACCGCGTACATCGCCAATCAGGCTGTATTTCTCTTTTAAGTTCATCAGGCCGTCTTTTAAATAGGCTCCCTGCTGACGAATATTTTCGATCAGATTTTCTTCTTGCATGATTTCAATCGTCAGGGCGGCTTGCAGGGCTTGGTAGGGATCTCCACCAAAGGTATTAAAATGGGTTTTACCGATCAAAGCCTGAGAACATTCTTCGCTCATGACCACAGCCCCAACCGGAGCGCCATTGCCCAGACTCTTGGCCAAGGTGATCATGTCTGGGGTGATACCACTTTGGGAGATTGCAAAGAAACTCTCGCCAGTACGCCCAATCCCCGTTTGAACTTCATCAGAAATATACATGCCTCCGTATTTTTTGCAGATCCGATAGACTTCTGCATGGTATTCGACGGGCGGTTCAACAAAGCCACCGACCCCTTGAATCGGCTCGACGATCACGCCTGCAATTTTACCGTGCGTGACTGTTTGGATCGTATTTTCAACGTCTTTTGCGCATTCCAAACCACAGGAACCTTTGGTTTGACCAAAGGGACAGCGGTAACAATCGGGTTGGGTGGCGTGGGCCACGCCAGCAAAGGGCTGGCCTCTGAACTTCCAGGTAGAATGCCCACACAAATTCAAGGTCAATTGGGTTCCCCCATGGTAGCCCAATTTGAGCGCGATGATCATTTCTTCTCCTGTGGCTGCCCGGGCTGCCATCGAAGCGTATTCATTTGCTTCTGAGCCAGAATTGGTGACCATGACCCGATCCAGACCCTCAGGGGCTGCATTGGCAAGGTTCTCGCAAAGGCGAACATGGGGTTCACTCAGATAGAGCACACTGGGGTGTTGAATAAAATCCTGATCGAACATTTCTTTCAAGGCAGCCTTCACCTTGGGGTGGTTATGCCCTACAGAAATCGAGACGATGCCGCCAATGGCATCCAAATATTCACGGCCTTCTGCATCCCAAATGCGGGTGTCTTTGGCTTTGACAGCATGTAGGGGTTCTTGATAATAATTCAGATTGGAATGGGCCGCAACTTTTTTGCGGCGCGCGAGCAATTCACTCATGGACTCAACCTCTTGCAAAAAATAGATTTAGGCTCCCATTTGGGAGCCAAGATGAACCATTTAGACAAAAATCAGGGGGCAACCAAGGGGCCATAACTGTCGGGACGACGGTCACGGTAGAATTGCCAAAGATCACGGACTTCTTTGATCATATCCAAATCAAGATCGGCAACCACCAACTCATCTTTGTCACGGCTGGCTTCAGCAATAAATTGACCTCTGGGGTTGACGAAATAGCTCTGGCCATAAAATTCACCGATATTCCAGGGGGCTTCAGTACCGACACGGTTAATCGCGCCGACGAAATAACCATTGGCTACTGCGTGGGCAGGTTGTTCAATCTTCCAGAGATATTCACTTAAACCTGCAACCGTTGCAGAGGGATTAAAGACTATTTCAGCACCATTGAGTCCCAAGGCACGCGCACCTTCAGGGAAATGGCGATCGTAACAGATATAGACCCCTACTTTGGCGTAGGCTGTTTCAAAGACGGGATAACCTGTATTGCCAGGTTTAAAGAAGAATTTTTCCCAAAAGCCTTTGACTTGGGGAATATGGTTTTTACGGTATTTGCCGAGGTAGGTGCCGTCGGCGTCAATCACAGCCGCAGTATTATAATAGACGCCTGTCATTTCTTCTTCATAAATTGGAACCACAATCACCATTTTGTGCTTTTTTGCAAGTTCTTGCATCATGCGGGTGGTGGGACCATCGGGAATCGCTTCAGCCAGGCCATACCATTTAGAGTCTTGCGAAGGGCAAAAATAGGGACCTGTAAAAACCTCTTGAAAACAAAGGATTTGTACGCCCTTGGCAGCAGCTTCTTCGATATAGGGCAAATGTGCTTCGATCATTCCCTTACGATGTTCTTCGCAGGAAAGTTCAGTATCCACCTTATTTCCAACCTGAACCAGACCACAACGGACCACTCGAGCCATGACAATACCTCGTTCTGTGAAATTAAACACAATTTTAGCACTTCCTGAGTTGAAAACAAGCCCCGGATCCCCTTGATGCCTTTCAGAAAGTGCTCAATAGTAAATGCTTTCAATATTTCTGGTTTGTCAATAAAATTCGAGTTTAAAATCCTTGATTAATATCAAACTCTATTTTGACATCTGTCAAAGCGAATTTTGTCCCTTAAAAGCTAAAATAAAATTAATCCAATCAGGAGCGGGTTCAAAAAAAAGAATCCACTCCACATGAATGGTTCACTGATATTCCTGTGATTCACGGATCATTGCAGGGGGGAAGAGTTACGACTCTTCCCTTTTTCTTTTTTACAGATCCAAGCTCCAGCCTTGCTCACTGGCATAATCTTGGTTTCAACCTTACAATACAGTGTATCCCTATCAGAAACGAGAACCATTTATGAGTGTCCTTACTCTTGCATCCAGCCCCTACGGACTCAGCCAAACAGCACTGCCTACAGCCGGTACAACAGTTCCTGTTACCAATGATGCTCAAGCTTTAAAAGCACAGATTGCAGAGTATGGATTGATTCTTGACCCCCTGGGGGTCAAAATTCTGGCTGCCTGTACTGCACTTTTATTTTTTAAAATGTTTTCGATTGGCATTGTTCAGGGCTTGACACGGAGGAAGCATAAATCCTATACCGTTCCTGAGGATGCAGCATTTATTGGGAAGGTGACACCTGTAGAAAGTGAACATCCCGATATGTTGCGGGCCAATAATGCTTATCGCAATGACCTTGAAAATATTCCGATTTTTTTAGGTTTGGCTTGGGCCTTTCTTGCACTTCATTGTTGGGATCAGGCAGCCCCCATTTTATTTGGTCTGTTTACCCTCGGACGGTTCGGTCATACCTTCTTTTATTTAAAAGGCATGCAGCCCTGGCGTTCACTGGCTTTTGGAGTGGGTCTGTTAACCAATGCAACCCTGGCTTTTCAAATTCTCTGGGCAGTCCTGCGCTAACCCACGGGAGCAGCCTTGAAACCTTTTGAAAATGCTTCACAAAGAGGGCTCCAGGCCCAAGCTTTAATCCGCGAAATTCGTCAAAAAGGGGCGGTCTTAAGTTTAAAAGAGCAGTCTCAATTGCACCTCAGTGCACCCAAGGGGCTCTTAGGTTCTGAAACCCTCAAGGCTTTGCAGGAATTGAAGTCTGAGCTGAGTGGGCTGCTCTTGCATGAAAGGCGAGCTGAAATATTGGCTCAGCCAGAACTGCAGGAAGGACCGCTGAGCAGTATTCAGAGCCGATTGTGGTTTGTTCAGGCCCTGAATCCTTCGGGATCGGATTTGAATTTGATCGGGGCCTGTCGCATTTTTCATGATTTGGACAGACCCCGTATCCATCAGGCGATTGAAGCTGTTTCAAAACGCCAACCGGCATTGAGAACCAGCTTTTATGCGCGCGATGGAAAACTATTTCAACACTGTCACCCACAGCTTGCCCTGCCTTTTGAAGCATATTCACTTCTGGGAAGCGCTGATCCCCTGCCTGCGATCCAGTCTTGGGCTCTGCAGCCCTTTAATCTGGAAGCCGGGCCTCTCTGTCGGTGGGGCTGGTTTGCCACAGAAACTGGAGGCATTTTGGCTTGGAGTCTGCATCATTTAATTGCAGATGGCTGGTCAACAGGCCTCTTGCTGGGGGAAATACTGGCTGCCTACCAAGGAATTCCGCTGCCTGAACTCAAATACAGCCTCTTGGATCATGCCCGCTGGGAGCAAGCTGACCAAAATCCGCTGCGAATTCAAGCAGGTCTTGAATTTTGGCTAAAACAGCTCGAAGGGATTCCACTTGAGTTTCAGTTACCCGGTGAAACGGAGCCTGAGATACACGGGCCAGCAGAAGTTTCAGTGGCTCTTCCTGCTGAAATCGGAGCGGCTCTTGAAGCTTTGGCGAAAAATGCTGGGGTCACGCCCTTTGTTCTGAGCCTGGCATTGTGGCAGATCTTGCTTTCAATCTACGGCCAGTGCACGCAATTTGTGATGGGTATTCCCGTTTCAAGCCGAAACCAGCCTGAGTGGGAAGGGCTGATTGGCTGTTTTATCAATACCCTGCTTTTGCCCGTAGATTTAGAACCGGACAGCTCTTTTCAAAATTATTTAACGCGTTTACAAGCAAGTTTTCATGGGCAAATGCTCTGGCAGGATCTGCCCTTTGAAAAATTGGTTCACGCCTTAAATCGCAGCACTCACCCCTTGCCTGAACTTTATTTTGTCTATCAGAACAACCCGCTTCCGCTCGAACAATTGCCTTGGAAAGTAGAATGGCTGGATTTGCCGCAGCAGGCCCCTCCCTTTCCCCTGACTCTTACCGTAGAGCCAGGCAATGGCAGGCTCAAACTTTCAAGTTCACAAAGTTCGATCAGCCCAGCACTTTTACGGCAAATGCTCAGGCATTATCTGTATTTGGCAGAGCAGATCATCGACAATCCCCAACACAAGCTCTCTGAGCTTAGGAGCTTGAGCCAGACTGAGATTTCTGAAGTTTTTCAGAAAACAGTTCCCCAGAAAATGTTTGAGCCTTTGAGCTGGATTCACCAGCATGTGGAAAAACACGCTGAAACGCAGGCCGAAAAGACGGCGCTCAGGTGGCAGGGCCAGGAGATCAGCTATCGCGAATTAAATCAAAAAGCCAATGCCCTGGCTCAGATTTTTGCTGAAAAAGGCATGCGTGCAGGAGATCGGATCGCCATTTGGGTTCCGGTTGCTCCGGTTGCTATCGCTGCCTTGATCGCGATCTTAAAACTGGGCGCTGCCTATCTGCCCCTGGATCAGGACGCTCCCAAGGAGCGGATTGAAAAAATTCTAAGGCATGCAAGACCTTCAATTCTGCTTTCTGAACCCAAGCTGCTGAATCCAGAAGATGGGGCAGAAGAGCTGTTTAATCAATTCACCTGTCTGAATTTGCCAGCCTGGGAGACGCTTTCAGAGCTGAACGTGAATCCTGAAACCCCTGTATCTGGGGATGATCTGGCGTATATGATTTTCACCTCAGGCTCAACGGGGGAACCCAATGGGGTGGAAATTACCCATGCCCAGGTCGCACGGCTATTCCCTGCCACTGCCCAGGAGGTGGACTTAGACCCTTCGGATCGCTGGGTTTTGTTTCATTCTTTGGCCTTTGATTACTCGGTTTGGGAAATTTGGGGTGCATTTTATGCGGGTGCAAGCCTTCTGCTGATACCCCGCAGTTTGACACGCGATTTGGCGCAGTTTTGGCAGCTGCTTGCAGATGAGCAGGTGACGGCTTTAAGTTTGACACCTTCTGCTTTGCGGGCGCTTTTGCCTTTTCTGAAGAAAGCAACTCAAAACCCTCCCTTGCGATGGCTGATCTTAAGTGGTGAAAAATTAGAAACGCAATTGCTCAAGCCCTGGTTTGCACATTTTCAGGATCAGGTCAAGGTTTATAATAGCTACGGCATTACCGAAACGACGGTCTTTGTCAGTTTTGCTGAAGTTTTGCCAAGCGATCTCCAAGCGAGGGGAGGCAGTCCGATCGGGCATGCTTTGGCTGATCTTGGTCTCTGTTTGATGGGAAACAATCAGCAGCCTGTTCCAGCAGGTGTTGCCGGAGAAATTTGGGTGAGAGGTGCTGGCCTGGCCCAAGCCTATTTTGAAAATCCAGAACTGACGGCACAAAGATTCATCGATTCTGGCTCTGTACGCTGGTACCGCAGCGGGGATTTTGCAAGAGCAGACTTATCTGGCCAACTGCATTATTTGAAGCGTCGCGATACCCAGTTTAAGATCAGGGGCTATCGCATGGAAGCAGCAGAAATTGAAAAGGCTCTTCTCAGCCTTCAAGAGATTCAGGTCGTGAAAGTCTTGCTGCGTGAATGGGCAGGTCAAACCCGCCTGATGGCCTATTGGAATGGCGAGCCTCTTGAAGACAAGGTCTTGCGCGAAAGGCTGAAAAAACGCCTGCCTTTGCCTTTAATTCCGGAATTCTTTTTCAGGCTTGAGCAGTGGCCGCTAAACCAAAATGGCAAACTGGACCTTCAGGCCTTGCCCTTGCCAACTGCTTCTTTTAGTGAGTTTCAGTACGCCCTCTCCACGGAAGTAAAACTGCAGTCCTTGCTTTCAGAATTGAGTGGAAAAGCCCTGGATCCCGAACACAATTTTATGGATCAGGGGCTTCACTCCCTCATCTTGGTTGAGGCGCAACACAAAATTCAATCTGAATTTGGAATCGAGCTTGCGCTCACCGATTTGTTCCAATTCCCCAATTTGCACAGCCTGGCACAGGAGATTGAGCGACGCATTCGGCCTGTGATCCAGAAACAGAGGTTGCCAGAGGCGCGCACTGAACATCTGTCTCCTGAAGAGCCGATTGCAATCATTGCCATGACAGGTCGCTTTCCGGGGGCTGATTCAGTAGCAGCCCTTTGGGAAATGCTAAAAGCAGGAAAGACAGGACTCACTGAAATCAATCGTGAAGCATTGCGCGCTCAAGGGCTGCCAAACGAAGAACTCGAAGACCCAAACTATGTCTCTGTAACAGGTCTGCTTCAGGATTTCAAAAGCTTTGACCCGGCTTGTTTCGGTCTGAGTGCAAGTGAAGCCAGAATCATGGATCCCCAGCAAAGACTGCTCTTGGAACAAGCTTTTGTGACACTCGAAGCGGCGGGGTATGGTCATTTAGAAGAAAAACAGTCCTGTGGGGTTTTTGTAAGCGGGGGCATCAGCCGATACTTGCTCTTTCATTTATTGCAAGCGCAGGCTTCACACGATCCGATTCAGCCCATGCAGGTTTTGCTGGGCAATGACAAGGATTATCTCGCCACCCGAATCGCTTATCATCTGAATTTAGACGGGCCGGCCCTCTCTATTCAAACAGCCTGCTCCAGTTCCTTGGTGGCCCTGCATACGGCCTGCCAAAGTTTGCGCAGCCAGGAATGTGAAATGGCCTTGGTGGGGGGGGTTAGTTTGGATCCTGATCCAGCCGGTTATCTTTACCAGGCGGGCGGCATTTATTCCAAGGATGGCAACTGTCATCCCTTTGCCGAGGATGCGAGTGGGATTGTCGGCGGAAGTGGCGTGGCGCTTGTGCTTCTCAAACCGCTCTCTTCTGCCCTGCGCGATCGGGATACGGTCTTGGCTGAAATCAGGGGCACGGCGCTCAACAATGATGCCAAAGACAAAGCAGGTTTTACGGCACCCGGTTTAAGTGGGCAGGTTCAGGTTTTGCAGGCCTGCCTGCAGGCTGCCCATTTAAAACCCGAAGCAATTCGCTATTTAGAAGCACATGGAACGGGCACCGCCTTGGGAGATGCAATCGAAGTAGCCGCCTTGAAACAGGCTTGGGTTTCTGAAACGAATCGAAAACCTTGGTGTGCCATGGGTTCTGTCAAGGCAAATCTAGGCCATTTGGATGCTGCCGCTGGGATTGCAGGATTGATCAAAGCCGTTTTGGTATTAAAACACCGTCAAATTCCGGCGCAACCCAATTTTTCTTCTCCCAGCTCCCGAATTGATTGGAAAAATCTTCCGGTTTACCCCGCTTCGCAGTTTCAGGATTTGCCTGCAAACGAAACGCTCTTTGCCGCTGTCAGCAGTTTTGGCATAGGGGGAACCAATGTCCACGCGATTTTAGCTTCAGCTGAACCCCGTGCTTTTCAAGCCCCTCGCCGCGCCCCCGAACTTTTGCTCTTTTCTGCGCGTTCGGAAAAACAGTTGCACAGGCTGCAAAAAGATTTACATGACTGGACTGAAAACCAGGCAGAAGTCAATCTCCAGGATTTGGCCTATACCCTGCGCCAGGGAAGAAAACACAATACTTGGCGAAGTTTTTGCGTGGCCTCTGATGCTGTTGAAGCCGCAGAGAAGCTGATGGCACCGCTTCGAACCCAGGCTGCCAGTGACTCTCCATTGATTGGGCTTTGCCCTGGTTTAGGGTCTCAGGGCGGTGCCTTGGCTGCTGAACTATGCCAAAGCCTTCCCGTGTTTCGCGAGAAGATCGACTCTGCCCTTGCAGAGCTGGTCTCGCTTGATGAACCGCTTGCGGAGCGCATCCAATGCGCTCTGTTAGAAGGCCTGCCTGATTCTGAACTGGCCCGCCCCACGCTGATGCAGCCTTTGATTTTTCTCTTGACCTGGGCCATGGGCGAAACCTGGAAAACCGTGGGCGTGAAACCGGCTGTCTATTTCGGGCATAGTTTTGGCGAATATGCTGCACTTTGTTTGGGCGGGTGGGTTTCGTTTGAAGCACTTTTGCCGATGGTGCTCAGAAGAGCCCAATATTTTGAAAATTTCAAGGGCTTCACATGGGCCGTGCTCACTTCTGCAGAGAAACTGCAACCGCTTCTGACAGGGGATCTGAAAATTGCGGCCTATAATGGTGCCGAACATCTAACGGTCTCGGGTTCAGACGAATGGCAGGAAGCTTTTCGAAGTACCCTTCAGGCGAAGGGAATTCGCGCGATAGCACTGAAAATCCCCCACCTCGTTCATCACCCCCTATTGGCTGAGGCACTCGAACCGTTTTTTGAACAAATGGCGAATTTGCCTTACCAGCAGGGGCATACCCCTGTGCTTTCAAGTTTTTCCGCTCAGCCCCTGTCTCTTGAAGACTTGTCTTCGAAAGCCTATTGGCGCAATCAAACGCTGGAACCTGTTCAATTTTATCGGGCATGGAAAGCCCTGCTTGCATCTGGAAGAGTCAGAACCCTTGAAATCGGGCCCGGAAAGAGTTTAAGTGCCCTGATCCGCTCTGAAGCAGAAGCTGCCTGGCAGAGTTTCAATGAAAGGGGGGCGTATTCGGCTTGGTTGAAGAGTTTGGGCTTGCTCTGGCAGGCCGGGTTTCGCTTGAATTTCAATCCGATTGAAGCCAGTCAGTCAGGCAGAAGAATTCCTGTGCCAGGTACCCCCTTTGAGAAACAGGTCTATTGGGTTGATTCCACCCCAATTCAGCAGCCTTTGCAACGACGTCCCCTTTCCGATTGGTTTTCTGGGGTGAGTTGGAGACGGGTGGCTTTGCCCGAAGCAAAGCCTGCTTCAAATTTTCACGGTCTCTGGCTTTATGCGGGGCCAATGCTACCGAAGGATGCTTTGGGAGAAACCCAGGCTTTGCCGCAGGAGCTTGGTGCATGGGACTGCTTAAGCGAAAAATTGGGCAGTGCTCCGCAGTGTTTGCTCGATCTACGTGCCCTTACGTTTGAGATTGAGTCTCAGGTTTGGCAAGTGATTGCGGGTCTGCAGCGCTTGTTGAAACTGCCAAGCTTGGCTTTAATTGTGCTTTTGCCACCTGTACACAGTGTGACAGGGACTGAATTGCAGCTTTTTCCTGAATGGGCTCTTTTGTTAGGCTTTCTGAGGGTTTTGCCCAAAGAATATCCGGGTTGGAAAACCACTTGGATTGAGGTTGAAGCTGAGCGGATTTTTTCACAGGCAAACCTCTTGGGGCTGATACAGCTCAGGCCTGAATTTTATGCCATTCGGGGTGTTTGGGCTTGGGAACCTGTTCTCTCGCCGCTTGAAACCCAGCCCGAACAAACGCTGCCAGCGGGGGCCTGGCTGGTCAGTGGGGCACGCGGAGAAATCGGCAGGGCCTTGTTGGCGGGTGTGCCCTCGCAAGCGAGCCTGGTCTTCATCGCGCGGAGTTTGTCTGGACTCTCCTCAGACGACTATCAGCGCTTTTCTTCGGTGGAATGGGTTCAAGGGGAGATTCAAACCCCTGAAACCTGGGCGTTGGCCCTTGAAAAAATCCAAAGTTTTGCTCTTCCTTTTTCGGGTGTGATTCTGGCAGCGGGAGAACACCAGCAGGTTGCCCTGGCTGAAATTTCCCAGGAGAAGCTGGCTCCTGTTTTGGCTAAGTACAGGGGCACCCAGTACCTTTTGCAGGCCTTAAAAAAGCGCAGACTCAAACCCGAAAGAATTTTGCTCGCCTCGGCGCTCAGCAGTTTAGAAGGGCAATTGGGCGAAGGCGGCTATACCTTGGTACATACGGCTTTGTCAGCCCTTTCTGAAGCTGCCTGGAACCAGGGCATCGCCCTTCAGGCGGTTCACTGGGGCAGTTGGAAAGAAGGGGGAATGGCCTTCAGGGCCTTGGCTCACTTGCCCTCGCGTTTGCGGGTTCTGCAAGAAAAAATCGTGAATTTGGGCATACGAAGGGCAGAGGGGCCAGAACTCTTGCGCCGTCTTTGGAGTGTGAATGCCCCCCAAGTGGTGGTGAGCCCCTTGGCGCCAGAAAGTTTAAGGGCCTGGGGGGCAAGGGTTCATGAAAATATGGGGGGCTCTGAAAGGGAGTCCCGGCCTGAATTGGCACCTGCGCAACTCCCCCAATCTGAATTGGAACAGCGCCTGGCTGAGATTTGGTCTCAGGTTTTGGGCGTTGCGCCGATTGGCCGCGATGAAACCTGGCAGAGTTTGGGGGGAGATTCACTGCTCGCACTGCAAATTCGGGATCTGCTTTCCTCCCAGTGGGAGCGCTCATTTCCTCCCTCGCTCTTGTTTTCCGGCACAACGATCTCCAGTCTTGCCGAATGGATTGAAACTGAGCCTGGCTCCTCGGTTTTGGTGAAATTGAATGGCCAGAACCAGGGGCTTCCCTTCTTTTGCGTGCATGCGATTTCGGGGACGGTTTTTCCTTTCCAGGGTTTGGCAAGAGAATTTTCTTCACCCTTTTATGCGCTACAGGCCCAAGGGCTGTGTGGAAAATCTCCCCATACCCGCATTGAGGCCATGGCTGCCAGCTATTTGGAGCAGGTTTTGCAGACCCAGCCCTCAGGCAGTTTGTGGCTGGGGGGCTGGTCTTTTGGCGCCTTGGTGGCTTTTGAAATGGCACGTCAGGCACTTGCTTTGGGACGCAGTGTGCATGAATTGGTGCTGGTGGATATGCCCTTGCCTCCGCCAGGCAGGGTTTTGGCTGAAACAGAGGTGCGGGCACGCTTTGAAATGGAAATGCAGAAACTGAAACTTGAAAGTGCATCGGCTGGCAGCAGCTTCGATCTGCTCTATCAGGTATTTGAGGCCAATTTGTCTGCTGCCTCACATTTTCAACCCGTACGCCTGGAAATTCCTGCCTGCTTATTGGTGGCAGAAACAGGTCTGGCGATTCAGGATCCTCGGGTGGGAGCTGGATGGCAGACTTACCTGCCTCAGATTCAAACCCTCACCCTGACAGGAGATCATTATTCGATTTTGGAAAGCCCAGGAAAAGAACAACTGATCTCTGCTTTGCAAGCGAGGAAGGCATGAGAAAGGAAAAGAAATGACGCAATTGATAGAAACAGAAGCATGGGTCTTGCACCCTGGCATGAGTGCTCAAGCGGAACCCGCACATTTGGTTAAAGAAAACTTTGTGTTGCCCTCTCGCCGTGAGCGAGATATTTTGGTTGAACCCTTGTTTGGCTGTTGGGAAGCCAATATGGGGCATGCCTTGGAGCGTCTTCCGATTGATGTCTGCAAGCAGCGCAAAGAAGCAAAAGTCGTGGTTGGCAATGCAGGTGTGGTCAGAATCTTGGATACCTATTCTCAAAACGCGCGCTTGAAACCCGGTCAGATATGCATGTTGCTTTCAGCGGCCTGGCCCAGTGGCCACAGGGCTGCCTGGCCAGATAACTTTGCCCGAGCGGCCCATGGCTATGATGCGCCGGGTACGGTCGGGCTTTTGGCAAAACAGACCTGGATTCCCGAACCGCAATTGCTTCCCATTTCTGAAAACAGTCGTTTAAGTTTGCCTGAATGGGCTGCTTTTTCCCTGCGCTATGTGACAGCCTGGGCCAATTGGAAATTGGCACACGGCACCTACCGTTTGATGCAGGATGAGCGCGAAGACCCCCAGCCCAGGCTATTGGCCTGGGGGGGAGGGGTCTCTTTGGGCATTGCTGAATTGGCGCGGGATGCTGGTTACCGTTGTGCCATGTTGGCTTCTGGTCAAGAGCGCTTGGCGCTGTTAAAGAAACAGGGTTTAAAGGCCCTGGATCGGCAGCCTTTTAAGGATTTGGATTTTAACCCCAAGCGTTATCAGCAGGATACAGAGTATAAAATGCGCTATCTGACAGCAGAAAAAGCCTTTTGTGAACTGATTCAGGAGTGGTCAGAAGGAAAAGGGGCTGCGATTGCCATTGATCTGATTGGCGAGCCCGTCTTTAGAGCCACGCTCAAAGTCTTGGGCTGGCCCGGGGTGATTTCAACGGCAGGCTGGAAAGAAGGCATGAATATTTCCTTGAACCGTGCCTTGGAGTGTATGGCGTACCACCAGCATTTACACACCCACTATGCCCGTCCCAGAGAGGCGATGGAGGCCATGCAATATGCTGAAACCAAGCATTGGAAACCCAGTCTCGATCAGAAAATCTATGCCTGGGATCAACTGCCTGAATTGGTAGAAGACTATCGCAAGGGGCAGACAGGCTATTTTCCGATCTTCAGCGTCAATCCTGTTTAAACGTTCAGCGTTTCACAGAGCGTCGCTCCTTATTTTTGAGCGGAATAGGATGCTCAGGGGGAGGCTGAACCACGCTTAAGCAGTTCGCGTGCTGTGACCATTTTCCAACCCTCTGTTTTGAGCGCTTTCAGCAGTTTGGGCAAAGCCTCAAAAGACTTTGAATAATTGCCCATGGGGTGAAGCAGCAAAACCGAACCGGGGTGAATGTTTTGAAGCGTCTCTTGGATCAGCCGTTCAGGATCTGTGCGCTTTGCAGGCCAATATTCAGGTTCCAAATCCCACATCAGCGTAGTGCGTTGGGTTTTGGCCAAATAAAAGGGCAGGCCAAAAAGTTTTTTTCCGTAGGGCGGGCGAAACAGAATTTTGCCCTGAAAGCCCAGCTTATGGATGAGCGCATCTGTTTTCTCGACTTCCTCAGCATAAAATTCACGGGACTTAAACACCATACGCTGATGCGTGTAAGAATGGTTGCCGATTTCATGGCCCGCAGCGAGAATGGCCTGGGCCCAATCTGGATGCTTTTCTATTTGGGAACCCACCAGAAAAAAAGTGGCTTTCACATCTTCAGCGGCTAAGATCTTCAGAATTTCGGGGGTGCGGGCACTGGGGCCATCATCAAAGGTCAAGGCCATCACTTTTTCCTGGGTCTGAACATGAGCGATCAACTTACCTGCAACCTGATAAGAGTGGGCATTGATTAAAAAATACAATTCAATCAGGCAGCCCACGATCAAAAAGAGCAAAAGGAGCATCAGTCGGGGAAAATATTTGCGTAAGGATTGATTGCGCATAGAGCTTGAGCCTTTTCTTGATTTCGCAGTTATTCTAACATGTCTGAAAGGCATGATTTGGATGCTAGGCGCATAGATTTGTTTCTGATAACGTGTAAGCATCTCTCTGAATTCATTGAGGATTTCTATGGTCGAAGTTTCAATTCGAGAATTTCATGTTCAAGATGATCTCGTGGAATTAACCCATTTAATACATGCTGCTTATGCTCAGCATGCCGCATCTGGCAGAAAATATTGGGCCACCCACCAAAGTGTTGAAGACACGGCTTCACGTTTTGCTTCTGGTTTGGGTTATCTCGTTGAAATTGAGGAAAAAGTTTGTGGCACTGTTATTCTGCGCCCCCCGCAACCCGATTCTGAAGTTGAATTTTATCGTCAACAGGGCGTCTGGACGCTCTCTCAATTTTGTATCGATCCCAAATTTCAAGGCCAGGGCTTGGGAAAAAAACTGCATCAATTTGTACTTGAAGAGGCAAAGCAGAGGGGAGCTACACATTTGGCCTTAGATACAGCAGAATCTGCAAGTGGTTTAATTCAAACCTATCAAGACTGGGGGTATCGAATTGTAGGGAACTGGGACTGGCGCCCCAAAACCAATTATTTGAGTGTGATTATGGCCCGGCCGATCTGAATATTTCAAATTTCATAGCCTCACAGGCGAAATTCTTTTGGCTCATAAAGAATATTTTCTGGTCTTTTGGAGGAAATTCGGATCTGCAACCGGGCATTGAGTGCGGGCGAAGTCAAGCAAATGGCTCTTCAAGATTAATCTTTTCTGATTAAGCTTTTGACTTATCCACTTCATTATACCTATCCTGATTCAAAACTTTGAAACCGCTTGATTTCAGGTTAAAATACTGCGAATACTTAAATTTCTCTTTGAAAGGGACTTTTTCATGAAACCCATCTTTATCAATGGCAGGGCGCAGACTGCTCATTCTGAATTGGCTTTGAAGATTCTCAACCCAGCCACGCTCGAATCCTTGGGGCAGGTTGCCAATTGCCGCGAAGCAGATGTCAACGCTGCGGTTTCGGCTGCCCGTGCAGCCCAGCATGCCTGGTGGAAAATGCCCGAAAGTGAAAAATCCCATTATTTACATCGGGTGGCTGAACGCATTGCAGAGCGGGCGGCTGAAATGGCAGAACTCTTGGCGTGCGAAACGGGCAAACCCTTGATTGAAGCAAAAGATTGTCTCGAATGGGTCTCAGCCTGCTTCCGTTATTATGGAGAAGTCATACGCGTTAGCAAGGGCGTGGTTTTTCCCCCGGTGGCCCCCCATCAGATCAATTTTACGGTCAGAGAACCCTTTGGCGTTGTGGCCTGTATTGCCCCCTTTAATTTCCCTTTGCTCTTAAGTGCTTGGAAAGTTGCTCCTGCTTTGGCCTGTGGCAATACCGTGGTGGTCAAGCCGCCGCATCAAAATCCGCTTTCGAGTCTGCTCTTTGCAGAGTGTTTTTCTGATTTGCCTGCCGGGGTCTTTAATTTGGTCACAGGAGATGGCGAGACAGGCAATTTGCTGGTTCGCCATCCGCAGGTGGATATGATTGCCTTTACAGGCTCTACGGCTGTGGGGCGAAAAATTGCAGCCGCAGCCGGAGAACAATTGAAAAAGGTCAATCTGGAATTGGGGGGCATTGATCCCTTTATCGTCTTTGCCGATGCAGATTTAAGCATTGCCGCCAAAGGAGCCGTCTGGGCGCGTTTATTGAATGCAGGCCAGGTTTGCACCTCTTCAAAACGCATTATTGTAGAAGCCTCAGTCGCTGAGGAGTTTACCCGTTTGCTGCTCGAAGAGGTGGCAAACGTTCAGGTCGGCGATCCCCTCTTGCCTGCTACCGATATGGGGCCCGTGATTTCAGAAGAGGCACTTGAAAAACTCGAAACGCAAATAGAACGCTTAAAAGCTGAGGGGGCAGAATTATTGGTGGGCGGTTGCCGTTTTCAGCCCCAGGGCCTGCCTGGTTATTTTCTCCAGCCCACTGTTTTTAGCCAGGTCAAACACGGGGGCATGGCCACCACAGAGGAATTTTTCGGCCCGGTGATCAATCTGTTTACGGCGCAAAATGCCGATCATGCCATTGAAATGGCCAATGACTCTGAGTATGGCTTAGGCGCTACGATTTATACCAATAACCTGCAAATTGCCATGAAAGCCATGGAAAATATCAAAGCGGGGAGCTTTTGGATCAACGATCCCCTGACAGACAATGAAGCAGCCCCCTTTGGCGGCATGCGTGCCAGCGGGATTGGTCGGGAATTGGGAGCTGAGGGGCTTGAGTGTTTCAGAGAGCCCAAGCATGTCCATTTGGATTACGTGATTGAGAAAAAGGATTATTGGTTTCCCTACGCTCAGCGTTGAGCCTAAGAAGGTCTGAAACAGTTCGTGGACGCGAATTGAGCCCGCAGTATTCAGGACTGTTTCAGCCTTGCAGGAAGCAAGCCCAGTCCACAGCGCTTGAAATCTCTTTGAGGTATGTTAAAATTAGCCCATGTCTGAAGAAAAACAATCCTCCGAAATTTCTGAGTCTCAGCCTGAAGTACAGGCCGAGACTGAAACCAAATCAAAACCCGAAAAACAAAAGCCTACTAAAAAAGGCGGCAAACTGAAGTGGATTCTGGCCTCTCTCTTGGTTTTGCTTTTAGGCGTTGCAGGGGGCTTGGCCAGCTTTCAGGTCATGCAGTTTAAAGCCAAAGCCGAAGGTCTGGCATTGGGGTATGCCGAGGCTGCTGTGACGGCTTACCAAATGGACCGCTATGCTCGGCCCCTGCCTGATAGAATCTTTGAAAATGGCCCCTATCGAGTAGAAACCAAGACCCACGGCACCCCACCCCAATTGCATATCAGCGTGCGCGATCGCTATCTGAATATGACGCATTATGAGCTGGATCGTCAGTTTGATGTCTCAGGGCGGCCGACCCCTCCCCCCAATGAAGGTCAGGAAAGATAATTCCTGATTGTTTCTCGTGCGCTGTTTGCGTAAAATGAGTCTGACGGATCATTCAATGTAGCAAACAATGAGGTGCAGCTATGCCAAAGTCAAAAACCCCTGTATTTACTGTTTTGGGTGGCGCAGGCGCCATGGGCTCAATCACTGTTCGTGACCTGATCGAAACGGCTCCTGCGGAGGCCCAGATCTGGATTGCAGATGCCAATATTGAAAAAGCCCAGGCTTTGGTCAAAGCCCATAAACGCAAAGGACTCAAAGCTGTTCAAGTCAATATGCAGGAGCCTGCAGCCCTGGTAAAGGCCTTAAAAGGCACCCAGGTTTTGCTCAATTCTCTGCCCTATGAATTCAATCTGCAGGTGATGGAGTTTGCGCTTGAATTGGGGGCCCATTATACCGATTTGGGCGGGCTTTTTCATATGACACGCAAACAGGTAGCTCTGCATGAAGCCTTTGAAAAAGCTGGCCTGACGGCGCTGATGGGTATTGGCGCTGCTCCGGGTATTACCAATTTGCTTGCCAAACTGGCTGCTGACCCCATGGAAAGTGTGCATTCGATTGATATTCTTTTGGGTGCGATAGATAAAACCAAATACAATTTTAAGCAGATATTGCCAGTTTCCTATTCCTTTAAAACGATCCTCGAAGAATTCTCTCTGCAGCCTGCGGTATTTAAAAAGGGCAAATACCGTTTTCTAAAACCGATGTCAGGTCTGAAAGCCTATCGTTTCCCGGCCCCTGTGGGTCAGCAATATCCCATGTATACCTTGCATTCTGAAATCTACAATCTGGCTGAAACCTATAAAGCGAAAGGCATTGAAGAAGTTAGCTTTAAAATTGCCTTCGATAAAGACTTTGTTGAAAAAGTTCGCTTTTTAAGAGATTTGGGTTTGGCTTCCCCAGAGGCCATCTCCTTTGCTGAAGGCCAGGTCGCTCCGATCGATTTGCTCAATTCAGTGGTCATGAACCAGCCCGTTCCTGAGGCCATCACTGAACCCAAGCAGTATGAAATACTCAGAGTGATCGTCAAAGGCAAAGAACAGGGGAAACGAATTACCTGGATCAACGATCTGCATACGGCCGGTCTGCCCGCTTGGGGAATCGGCACGGATATCGACACCGGTTCTCCCCCTTCGATTGCCGCGCAAATGTTGCTGGCTGGAGAAATTACTGAAAGAGGGGTTTGCCCGCCTGAAAAGGCGATCAAAGCAGAGCCCTTTTTCCAGGCACTTGAAAAGCGGGGGATGCATATTCATTCCTCGCGCAAACCCGGTTGGGCTACTCCGGTAGGATAATCTCCAATTGGTTTAAAGAGGGGTCGCACACCCCCCTGAGTGCCCCCTTATCATCGCGGCGACGCAAAACATGGCTGAGTACAAGTGGGGCTCCTTGCTTGGGCGTTACTGTAATTTTGACTTCTGTCGAGAGGGGGGCTTTTCCCCAAACAAACCAGCCTTTTTGATTGGTTTCGATTTTGGTTGCAAGGCCCGAACCTGGATTTTCAAGCTGCACTTCAATACCTGCGAGTGCTTGTCCCAATTTGTTTTTGACAAATCCACTCAAGGGCCGGCTGTCTACCAAGGAGCCCCCTTCAGGCAAATCTGAGATAACTTCTAAATCCTGGGATTCAAAAGTATAGTGATTTTCACTGGCGGTTACTTCAAACTCGCCATCCAAAATGGGGCCGCCACATCCCATTGCTTGTGAGTGCAGATTGAGCGCATAGCGGTATTTTCTGCCTGCTTGCAAAGGCAGGTTAAATTGAAGCGTATCCTCAAGATCTCCAAGTTTCAACTGTTTTTTGAAAATTGGCAAAGGGGTTTTGTCTGCCTGAACTGGGCTGGTATCCAAGACTTGAAACTCAAATTGGTCATTCGGATAAAAACCCTGATAGGCCTCTTTATAGGCTGCAAAAGGTAAACTCAACTGAATACCGTTCTGAAGGCTGGTTTGGGGATTGTTTTGAGCTGGAACGGGTAAATTGGGCAGCGGGGTCTGACAGGAAAAACAGATTAAACTCATCAAAATCAGAACACGTTGCATACGGTGTTTCCTCTTATTGTGTCAGTTTGCTTGATTTTCATCCTATTCTATCAGAAGCAGAGCTTCAACTTGGCCTTGCATTCTTGAATTATCCTGAAAACTCAGTCACAATAGATCCATCCAATGAAGCAGAGGGGTGGACTTTGAGTTGTATGAGAAAATGGCCTTTTCAAGCATTTGTCAAAAGGGTTTTCAATGGAGGGTTTGCCATCTGCTTTTCGGGGGGGCTGATCTTTTCAACTCCAGTTTGGGCGTTTGAGCATTATCTTTGCAGTGAGAAAAGAAGTCTGCAAGAGTATAACAGCATGCGCTGGTTTAAATACGAACTGCCGATTACGGTCTATGTTCCCCCTGTCCCCTTTCAGGTTGAGCAGCCAGATATGTATTATCCCCTGGTGCAAAAGGCCTTTTTTGCTTGGTCTGAAAGGGCCCCGTTTATTCAATTTCAGTTTGTAGATCATCCTAAAAAAGCCATGATTAAAATCCAATGGAAAGATGATTTCAAAAATGAGGGAGCATGGGGAAAGGCCTTTCTTCCCATTCTCTATCGCAGTGTAAAAGGCAAGCTACGCCACAAAAGTGTTGTATTTTTGGCTGTACGCGCGCAATTGGGTTCAGGTATGACAGGTCTTGTGAACAAACCCGTTTTGTTTTCAGCTGACGAATTACTTTCGATCGCGAAACATGAGGTGGGCCATGCTTTGGGACTTCCTCACAGCCCGAATGAAAGTGATGTCATGTGTGGGGGCTGTTGGGGTTTTTATGGAAATACTTTGCGGGATATTAGTGAGGGGGATATTGCTACCCTTTACGCCTTGTACAACTTGCCTTTGCCTCTAAAGAAAAATCCCTGTCCTTGAATATACCTTGAAATCCGAGAACTGAATTTTTTTTCTGGCCCCCCAAGTTTTGCACATAAAATCTGTGCAAGTGGCTGGATTTATTTTCGCGCTTTGTGTTAGTATCAAGCTAACATGGTACAGGAACGGACTTTCTCCATGCTGAAATGGACCTTGCGCGAACGTATGAAAGAACGCAGGATCAGCAATAAATTGCTGGCCGAACGCATGGGCGTTCATCGCAATACCATTCGGCAACTCAAGGAAGATCAACCTACCATGATTCGCTTAAGGCATTTGGAATGTTTATGCCAGGTGCTTGAATGCCAACCTTCTGATCTCTTCGAATTTTCCCCAGAAACCGCCGCAGTGACCGGTGCTACTTAACCAGCTAGAACAATGTGGCATAGTATTTCAATCAGGCTAAAGGAGAAAAAAAGCCATGGGAAACGGCTCTGAACTATTATCAATTGTGAAGTCTCTCCAAAATACAGAAGAGTTTAAAGAACTCTGGTGGGAGGGCAGTTACGAGGAATATCTCGATATTGTCTCACAAAATCCCAAGGTGGCCCGTTCTGCTTTTCAGCGTGTTTATGATATGGTCGTCTCGTTTGGATTTGAAGAATATACCGAATACAAAAAGAAGATCACCCGATGGAAATTTTTTAATGATCCCCAGGGCCAAGGGGCTGATGCGATTTTTGGTCTGGATATTCATCTGATGAAACTGGTTCAGGTTTTAAAAGCCGCTGCACGCCGTTACGGGACTGAAAAACGTGTCATTTTGCTGCATGGCCCAGTGGGTTCTTCAAAATCTACGGTCGCACGGCTTTTGAAAAAGAGCCTTGAAATTTATTCCCGAACACCTGAAGGTGCAATGTATACCTATTCCTGGATTCTTGAAGATGGGACAGAAGTTCCCAGCCCCATGCATGAGGAACCCCTCAAACTCTTGCCTGAAGAGGTTCGCTCAGAAGTTTTGGCGAAAATCAATGAAAAACTACCCGATGATGAGCAAATTCGTATCTTGGGTGATTTAAACCCCCTTTGCCGTTATTATTTTGCTCATTTTATGAGCAAATACAATGGCGATTGGGCCCAGTTGATCAAGCATATTAAAGTCCGCCGGATGATTGTTTCTGAACGGGATCGTACTGGCATCGGTACTTTTCAGCCTAAGGATGAAAAAAATCAAGATTCAACAGAGTTGAGTGGGGATATCAATTACCGCAAAATTGCGGAATACGGTTCAGATTCCGACCCGCGTGCTTTTAATTTTGATGGTGAGTTCAATGTGGCCAACCGTGGCATTATTGAGTTTATCGAAGTTTTGAAATTGGACGTGGCCTTTCTCTACGACCTGCTGACAGCCTCGCAGGAGCATAAAATCAAACCCAAGAAATTTGCCCAGACGGATATTGATGAGGTGATTCTGGGGCATACCAATGAACCTGAGTACCGTAAATTGCAAAACAATGAATTTATGGAAGCCTTGCGTGACCGTACGATTAAAATTGATGTTCCCTATATCACCCGTTTGAGTGAAGAAATCAAAGTCTATGAAAAGGACTTTAATTCTCGCAAAATCAAAGACATGCATATTGCCCCCCATACCATTGAAATTGCTGCAATGTGGGCTGTATTGTCTCGGCTTGAAGAGCCCAAAAAACACCAACTGAATCTTTTGCAGAAGCTCAAACTCTACAATGGCCAGATGGTGCCAGGCTTTACTGAAGACAATGTCAAAGAATTGCGCAAAGAAGCCATTCGCGAAGGCATGAATGGCATTTCACCCCGCTATATCCAAGACAAAATTTCAAATGCTCTTGTCAAATATGCCGATGAAAAATACATCAATCCTTTCATGGTGATGAATGAATTGGATGCCGGCTTGAAGCACCATTCTTTGATTGTCAATGAAGACGATAAAAAGAAATACAAAGAACTGCTTGCGATTGTCAAAGAAGAGTATGAAAACATTGTCAAAAGCGAAGTTCAGCGTGCGATTTCTGCCGATGAAGATGCCATTCGCAACCTTTGCGGCAATTATATTGAAAATGTGAAGGCCTATACCCAAAAAGAAAAGGTCAAAAACAAATATACAGGCAATTACGAACAGCCCGATGAAAATCTGATGCGTGCGATCGAAGAGAAGATTGATATCCCCGAAAGCCGCAAGGATGATTTCCGCCGTGAAATTATGAACTATATCGGGGCTTTGGCGATTGAAGGCCGCACCTTTGAATACAATACCAATGCCCGTCTGCAGAAAGCGCTTGAACTCAAGCTCTTTGAAGACCGCAAAGATTCGATCAAGCTGACCAGTCTGCTCAGCAACGTCATGGACGAAAAAGCGCAGCAGCAAATCGACATTGTCAAAGAACGGCTGATCAAGAATTATGGCTACAATGAAGCATCAGCAACCGATGTCTTGAATTTTGTGGCAAGTATTTTCGCCCGAGGCGATGTAAAGGATCGCTAAGTCAATGTCTACAAAAATAGATAAGGATGTCGGCCGATTTAAGCGCATTATCCGTGGGAAAGTGCGTGAAAACCTGAAAAAGTATATTTCTCAGGGCGAAATGATGGGGAAACAAGGCAAAGATATTGTCTCGATTCCCATTCCTCAAATCGATATCCCCCATTTTAAGCTCGATGGCAGCAAAGGCGGGGGCGTGGGTTCTGGCGATGGGGAACCCGGCGATCCCGTCGGGGGTGAACAGGGCCAAGGCCAAGGCTCGGGTCAGGCAGGAGATCAGGCCGGGGAACATGCCCTTGAAATTGAGCTGACCTTCGATGAATTGGTGGAGCTCATGGCTGAAGAGCTTGAACTGCCCAGGATTGAACCGCGAGGCAGTGAAGAAATCACCAGCATGAAGGGCCGCTACCGTGGGATTACCCATGTGGGGCCCAATTCCCTGCGCCACTTCAAACGCTCCTATAAAGAAGCTTTGAAACGTCAGATTTCGGCAGGAGAATACAATGCTGAAGATCCGATTATCGTCCCCATTCGGCAGGATTTACGTTTTCGCTACCGGGAGATGGTTCCCGAACCTCTCACCAATGCCGTGATTATCTTGATGATGGATGTTTCAGGCTCCATGGAAGAAGAACAGAAAGAGATTGTGCGGATTACTTCTTTCTGGATTGATACCTGGCTGCGCACCCATTATAAAGGCCTCAAAACCCGTTATATTGTGCATGATACGGTTGCCCAGGAAGTGGATAAAGATACCTTCTTCCGCATGCGGGAAAGCGGGGGCACTGTCATTTCTTCGGCCTATAAACTCTGTGCCAAAATGATTGAGGAAGAATATCCAGCCGATCAATGGAATATTTATCCTTTCCACTTTTCAGACGGGGATAACTGGTCTGAGCGTGACAATGAAGAAAGCGTCAAAATTATTCGCGAACAATTGCTGCCTGCCAGCAATCTCTTCTGCTATGGACAGGTTGAAAGCCGGTATGGCAGTGGGAAATTCATCAAGGAACTGACCAAGCATTTTGCTGATGAAGAGAAAGTTTCACTGGTGAAAATCGAAAACAAAGACGCGATTATCAAAGGAATTAAAACATTTCTCGGCACAGGTAGATAGCCTGAAAGATGGGCTTCGTATGCACTTAGCAATTGTTTTGTTGAGCTGTTTTCAAGTCCTTTAGAATTAGAAATTTGGAAGGTTTCGTTCGATGATGCTTACGCCAGAGCTTGAAGCTACACGCAAACAGATTGAATCAATTGCCCGCGATTACGGCCTGGATTTCTTTGAAGTCATCTATGAAATGATTGATTTTGAAACCATGAACCAGATTGCCGCCTATGATGGCTTTCCTGTGCGCTATCCGCATTGGCGTTTTGGCATGGAATACAATAAACTCAGCAAATCCTATGCCTATGGGCTTTCTAAGATTTATGAACTGGTGATCAATACGGATCCCTGCTATGCCTATTTGATGAACTGTAACCGGGATGTGGATCAAAAGACCATCATGGCGCATGTCTATGCCCACTGTGATTTTTTTAAAAACAACGCAAGTTTTGCCCATACCAACCGCAAAATGATGGATGTCATGGCCAATCACGGCACCCAGGTGCGCCAATATATCGAACGCTATGGCGAGGATACTGTCGAAGCCTTTTTGGATACAGCGCTTTCACTTGAAAACCTGATCGACTTTCACTCAGATCATATTCAACGCTTAGAGAAAAAGCCCTATGGCTATGATGAAGATGCCATTGATCAAACGCCCAATTTTCGCTTGCGGTCTAAGCCTCATATGGAAAAATACATCAATCCCAAGGAATATATTGAAGAGCAGGAACGTCAGTACAAAGAAGAACAACTGCGCAAGAAAGAGCGTTTTCCCAGTGAACCCTATCGGGATGTTTTGTTGTTTTTGATGGAAAATGCCCCTTTGGAAAACTGGCAAGTTGAAATCCTTTCAATTGTACGGGATGAAGCTTTGTATTTTGCGCCCCAACGGGCCACCAAAATTATGAATGAAGGCTGGGCCAGCTATTGGCATTCGGTGATCATGACCCAACGTGCTGCCACGGCCAGTGAAATTGTTGATTTTGCAGATTTGCACTCGGGCACGATGGCCATGAGTGCCCGACAACTCAATCCCTATAAAATTGGGCTAGAAATCTACCGAGATATTGAAGAACGCTGGAATACGGGGCGTTTCGGTCGTGAGTATGAGGAATGTAGTTCTTACGAAGAAAAGCGCAAATGGGACAAACAATTGGGTTTGGGGCGTCAAAAAATCTTTGAAGTCAGAAAAGTCTATAACGATGTGATGTTCCTCGATGAGTTTTTAACCATGGAATTGTGTGAAAGGTTAAAATTGTTTACCTTTGAATACAATGGCTCCAGTGAGCAGTACGAAATCGCATCTCGGCAGTATCAAGATATCAAGCAAAAATTGCTCACCAGTCTGACCAATTTTGGAGAACCCTATATTGAAATCGTGGACGCCAACCATGACAACCGTGGCGAGCTCTATTTGGTGCATACCCATACAGGTGTTGATCTCAAATTGGATTATGCCCAAGATACCTTGGCGAATCTCTATAAGGTGTGGAAACGGCCCACCAACCTTGAAACGATTGTCGATGAACGTGTGAAGTTGTTGAGCTACGATGGGAAGGAGCATACTTCTCGCCTCTTGTGATAAATTTTAAACAGTTAAAATCGGTTTTGGATCAAGGCAAGGATCCCCCTGCCAAAAATCAGCAAAAATATTCGCCACTTGAAAAGCTCTATATGGAGTCTGAGCAGGCGATTATGCTTCAGAACCAAAATATTTATCAGGAAACAAAGCCGATTCCCTCCTGTGAAGCCAGAGATATTCAAAATTTTCATGTTCGACACTATGGTCTACTGAGTTTTTATCAGGAAATGCAAGCCAATTTTGAAAAAATTGAAAAAGAAATCAATGTCTTTGAGCTGAGAAGATTGCTAACCTATCTCGAAGAATATTTGACCTATATGCGTGCAGTGATTCATTGTTCAAATGAACTGGTGACCTTCAGAACCTCGGTTGAAACCCAAACAGAGGCGGTCGTTGCGTTAAACCGAAAACTTCAACAAACCCATACCCCAGAAGCCTTGAAATTGATTGAAGTTGAAATGGAAGAGATCTTGGATCAGGCTGAAGCGTTTAAAGACAAACTTGAAGATTTTCCGATACGCAATATCAGCGCCCAAACGGTGATGCCCTATTATGAATGCTATCAACAGAAATTACATTTACTACAAGAGGATTTACTCGAAGCTTCTGCCTGGATTCATTGAGCCATTTTCCAAAGGCCCAGATAAGAGCCTCTTGCTGACTCAGGGATCAATTTGAGGGGCGGATCCAGCTTAAAAGGGGCAAGGCACATATTCAAAGGGCGCCACAGCCCAGATTGAATATCTGTGTTCTCAGTCAGCTCAGGATAGGTCGTGATCAGCAGATATTCAAATGCATGTCTGTGAATATTTTTTAAGCAGCGTTGAATTTGTAAAAAAGACAAATGGGTAAAACAATTGCGCACCAATAATAAATCTGCTTTTGGCAGTTCTTCATGGGTTAAATCCAAGACTTGAAAGTGAATATTTTCCTGCTGATAGCGAGCTTGATTCTGGGCGATTAATTCTGGAACGATATCCGCCCCGATATAGTCAATTCCTTTTAAATCGACGTATTGCATCCAGTTAAAGTCACCGCAAGGCAAATCCAAAAGCGAATGAATCTCGAGTATCTCCATTAATTGGGGGAGTATTTTGACCAACCCACCCGCCTCAGAGAGTCGAGATCCTGAACCAGAGAGGGTTTCATCCTCCCCCCAGAGTTTTTCCTTGTAAATATGGGTAAAAATTTCCTGAAGCCCCAACATGAAGCAAACACTGTCATTTCTATTTATTTTTACTATTGTAGCAGCCTCTGTGCTGGGTAACGTCAGAATCCAATGACTTTTATTTCAGCCCGAAAATCATCGGCACTACGCCCAGACAGATCAGCAGGATCAACACTTGCAAGGGCAGCCCTACTTTCAGATAGTCTTTGAATGTGTAGCCGCCTGGAACCAGCACCATGGTATTGACGGGTGATGCGACAGGGGTTGCAAAGGCTGAGGATGCAGCCAAGGCGACGACCATTAAAAGCGTTTTCGGTGAATAGTGAAGGGTGAGTGCCAATTGAAGTGCGACGGGGGCAATCAGGACCGTAGTTGCCGTGTTTGAAATAAACAGACTGCAAAAAGAAGTGATCAGAAAGAGACTGCCCATAACCCAATAGGGGCCCAATCCGCCCAATACCTGAGATAGCCAGTGGCTCAGTGCTTCTGTACTGCCGCTGTTGTTCAGAGCGGTGGACATCGGCAACATCGCAGCGATCAAGAGCACGGATTCCCAAGAAATGGACTGATAGGCTTCTTCCATGCTCAAGCAGCGAGTAAGCACCATGCCAGATGCAGTTATGAGAATTGCGGTAACCAAGGGGAAGATGCCTGTTAACATCAGAACGAGCAGGGTGACCAACCAAAACAGAGTAAGCCCTATTTTAAATGGATTCGCAGCATGGGCTTCTTCGGGCAGGTTTAAAACCGCAAAGTCTCTTTTTTCGAGCCCTAATCTGTGAATACCCGACCAGTCTCCCTGAACCAATAAAAAATCTCCAAAGCGGAGCCGAAGCTGAGCAAGAGGGGCTTTGATTAGCTGGTTGCCTCTTTGAATGGCCAATACATGCAGGCGATAGCGTTCCCGAAACTGAAATTCAGCAAGCGTTTTTCCAACCAAGCGAGAGCGCGGCATCAAGAGCATTTCTGCCAATCCGAGAGAGTGCCCCCCCATTTTCAGCATGGGTTTTTCAGACCTTAGCCAGGTGATACCCAATGCTTTTTCAAGCTTTTTCAACGCTTCTGCGTCACCGCTGATCAGAACTTCCTGGTTGGGCTCCAGTAAGGTTTTGCCAGAACAGAGAGCAATCTCCTCTGAATTAAAACCTGAGTCCCGTCGGGCTGAGAGAATCTGAATGCCGTATTCACTTCCGAGTTGAAGCTCAGCTAAGCTTTTACCAAAGAGCGAAGAACCTGGTGGTAAAGCTGCCCATCTGAGTTGATTTGACATTTCATACTGCCTGAGTAGAGATTCAATATTCTCAGGTTTGGGCTCCTGTTGAGAATCTTTGCTTGACTTTGTTGCTTGAGGCAAGAGTTTACGTCCGAGCACCCCAAAGTATAAAATGCTGGCGATTAATGCGCAGAGACCTGGAAGCGTGAAATCAAAAAAACCAAAGCCTGAAAGACCAGCTTCTTTGAGGGTATTTGAGACCACCAAATTCGGCGGGGTTCCTATTAAAGTGAGCATTCCTCCTAAAAGAGAGGCGAAGGCCATTGGCATAAGCAAGCGTGAAGGTGAGAGCTTTGCCTGCTGAGCCAGAGAGAGGGCAATGGGCAAAAATACGGCTGTCGTTCCTGTTGAAGACATAAAACCTGAAAGCAGAGCAACAGCGAGCATTAGAACAATTAAAAGGCGTATTTCACTGTTCCCTGTCAGCTTTGAGACGCCTGATCCCAGCCATTGGGCGGTTCCTGTCTGTAAAATAGCGCCCCCCACGACAAAAAGTGAGGCGATCATGACCACTACTGGATCTGAAAATCCCGCCAGGGCTTGTTCTGGGCTCACTACGCCAGTCATCATCAAAGCTGAGAGCATTAAAACAGCGACAAGATCCAATCTGAGCAGATCTGAAACAAACAGAACGATCGTGGTCAAAAGGATCAAAAGCGTGATCAGAAGTGGGCTCATGGTTTCCTATTCTCGAGGGTATTTCTTGCTAAGTTTTCTGTTCATCAAAACACAGTCTGGGTAAATTTTCAATTCTGCCTATTTCCCATGGGGAATGGTATCCTGACTGTGAAACCATCGAAAAGGATATAAATTTTCATGCAGATTGTTGTGGGTGCCCAATGGGGAGATGAAGGCAAGGGTAAAATCGTAGATTTTCTTTCTGAAAGTGCTGATTTTATCGTGCGCTATCAAGGCGGAAACAATGCGGGGCATACCGTGATTGTGGGTGATGAAACTTTCAAATTGCATTTGGTGCCTTCGGGCATTTGCCGTGGCAAACAAAGTGTATTGGGAAATGGGGTTGTGATCAATCCTGTCGCCTTGGCTGAGGAGATTCAGAAGCTCGAAGCGCGTGGCATTGAAGTCAGAGGCAAACTTTGGTTGAGCAGTCGGGCCCATTTGATTCTAGAAGAACATATTCTGCGGGATCAAGCCCAGGAAGCTTCGCGCAGCTTGAAGGTCGGTACGACAGGCAAAGGCATTGGCCCTGCCTATACAGACAAAACCCAACGCAAAGGCGTGCGACTGGGTGAATGGCATTACAGTGAGTCCCTGACGAGTTCAGAACATGAGGCGCTAACTTTTTTATCTCCCCTGATCGCCGATACCACGCATTTATTGCATGAGGCCTTTGAGAACGGAAAGAAGATTCTGCTGGAGGGGGCGCAGGGCACTTTCCTGGATATCGACCATGGCACCTATCCTTTTGTGACCTCTTCAAATTGTTCGAGTGGTGGCGCCTGTACGGGAACAGGTCTACCCCCCACTGCGATCCATGAGGTCAATGGCATTCTCAAAGCCTATACCACGCGTGTTGGCAATGGACCCTTTCCCACTGAGCTATTGGATGAAACTGGCGCATTTTTGCAAAAACAAGGGCACGAATTTGGCACCACTACCGGACGGGTTCGCCGCTGTGGCTGGCTGGATCTGGTGATGGCCAACTATGCGCGCAGAATCAATGGCATTAACCGCTGGAGTATTACCAAACTGGATGTTCTCAGTGGCTTGGATGAATTGAAAGTCTGTACGGCCTACCGTTATCAAGATCAGCTCCTGAAAGGGTATCCCGCAGAGGTTCGTGTGCTTGAAGGGCTTGAACCGGTTTATGAAACCTTGCCAGGTTGGCGTGAACCCCTGTCTGAGTGTCAATCGCTTGCAGATTTACCTCAGAACGCACGGAATTATTTAAATTTTATTGAAGCCAAGACTCAAACCCCGATTAAATTGGTTTCTTGGGGGCCTGAGCGGACTCAAACCCTGATTATAGATTAATCTGGTGGGCTTCAGTGTTTCAACTCTTCGGGGTGGGATGGCTGAAGCCCATAATAAGTAATCAGGTTTTTACAGATTTCCTTATAAACGGGAACGGCTGTCATGCTGGCATAATGCGCAGCTTTGGGCGCATCAAAAAGCACGAAAATAACATAGCGAGGATTGTCTGCGGGCAAAACGCCAATAAATGAAGCCATGACGTCACCATTGTAGCGTCCGTTGACGACCTTATCCGCAGTTCCTGTTTTGCCTCCCAGAAGATAGCCTGGAATTTTGGCATTGTGGGCTGTGCCATGGGGGCTTTCAACCACCTGCATCATCATATTGAGCATTTCCTGTGCTGTTTTCTCAGAAAGGGTTCTCGTTTTATTGGGGGGAAACTGCTTGATGACTTTGTTCTCAGGTGAAACAATTTCGTGGATAATCCGGGGTTCAATCCGAATGCCTTTATTGGCAATCGCTGAAGCAGCAGTCACAACCTGCAAGGGAGTGACGGCAACGCCCTGCCCAAAAGAAACCGTAGATTGACGCGAGGCGGCCCAGGGCAATTCAGGTAAGAGCCCTCCGACCTCCCCATTGAGCTTTGAGTGCGTTTTCTTACCAAATCCAAATTTTAAAAGCAAATTGCGGTGCTGCTCAGGCTTCATGCGACGCCCCAACATGCTTGAGCCGACATTGCTTGAAAGTTCCAAAATTTGAAAGGGTTTAAGCGAACGCACCAATCCAGGGGGTTGGTGGTGGTCATGTACAGGCCAATTGTCGACATGAATCAGGGTCGGCACCTGAATTACTTCATCTATTGAGGTCTTGCCTGCTTCCAGTGCTGCGGCAAGGGTAAAAACCTTCATGGTAGAACCGGGTTCATAAAAATCAGTGACTGCCCAGTTCTTGATTCTCGGATCCCAGCCTTTGCCCGGAATTTCATTTAAATTAACGGATGGATTGGTGGCCAAGGCGAGTAAATCGCCATCAGGGATTCCCATGACAATTGCGACTCCGCGTTCAGCCTGGGTGGCCTCCATGCCTTTCTTTAATTCGCGTTCAGCCAAGTATTGGATATTTTCATCAATGGTCAATACGACCTTATTGGCTTTTGCTTTTTCAGTCAGGAAGGGAAGATCCCCATCAATTCGAAGCAATTCATTGCCATAGGCATCCGTTAGGATACCTGCTTTGGTGGCTCCGCCCTGAAGAAATTCATTAAATGATTTTTCAATCCCTTCTTGGCCTAAATTATCGATATCGGTATAGCCAATTAATGAGGCGGCCATATCATTGTGAGGGTAAATCCGTTTATTTTCAGAAAGAATACCAATCCCTGGTATTTTAAGTTTCCTTATTTCTTGGGCTGTCTTTTCGTCAACTTTTCGTTTGATATAATGCCAAAAATTGCCTGAAAGATTTTTGAGCAGTTTGTCTTGAGGTTCATTTAAGAGCGGAGCGAGTTTTGGCACAATTTCAGCAGGCTTTTCTTTGAGGTATTCAGGATCGACATAAATAGCGAAAGCGGGCACATCAATCGCCAGCTTGTGTCCGGCACGATCCGTGATGATTCCGCGTTTTCCAGCAATGCTGATGACTTTTTTCTGTTGGGTGATCGCTTGTTTTTTAAATTCCTGGTGTTGGGGAACCTGCAAATAGAAGACCCTTCCCGCCAGAATCAAAAATCCAGAAACCAGGGCCAGATAGAGAAATCCTATCCTTTGATTGTAAACAGAAGGCACACTGCGCGGCGTGAGTGTATCATCCGATGATTTTTCTGAGTTTGTGACTGGAGAGCGGGGAGGTCGAGACATCATTAAAAGCCAACTGGAGTGCGAATTTCCTTGGATTTAGACTGTATCGCGATTGAACTGCCTGATTCTGCCTGATGATAAACAGAGCTTTCCAAGGTTATATAGTGATAATTTTCAACTTGCTGCATGCCCATGCCCATGGCTTTTTGTTCAACGGTTGCAAGTGATTTTTTCTCAGCAAGTACAGCTTGAAGTACGTCATTCTCTTCCTTGGTGTGAATAATCTGTTGTTGTTTTTGGTTGGCTTGGTTTTCAATCAGCACTGAGTGAAAGTAAATCAAAAGAGAGCCCACAAAAAGACTCACCAGAAACAGGATACCCATCGGCGAGATTTGTTCTGTCCGCACAATGGTTTTCTTGGTTGTAAAGGTACGCGTCCAGGGAGTTGCCTCAACTCTTGCCTGAAGTTGTGTTGTATTATTAAGTGCTGTTGTTGCCGCCATTAATTCATCCGCTCCATCTTATTCAATTCAAGCTCATCTACAATTTTTCTGCAACTCTTAAGCGCGCACTGCGTGAAGGTGAGTTTTCAGCAATTTCTTGCTCTGAAGGTTTCACCGCTCGGGTTAATAATTTAATTTTGGCCCGATGCTGACAGGTACAAATTGGCTGCCTCGGTGGGCAGATACAATTTGTTGCCATTTCACGCATAAACAGTTTGACACGTCGATCTTCCAATGAATGGAAAGATATAACGGCCAAGCGTCCTCCTGGTTTTAGCAGATCCACAGCAAGTGGAAGCACCCGCTCAAGTGCATCCAGTTCGCCATTCACCGCTATCCGTAAGGCCTGAAACACCCGCGTGGCAGGATGAAGTTTTTGGCCGTGGCGCGGCATTACTTTTTCCACCAATTGGGCAAGTTCACTCGTTCTTAAAAATGGCGCCTTTACGCGTTGCGCGATGATTGCCCGTGCAATGCGTCTGGCCATGCGCTCCTCACCAAAGTCCTGAAAAATCTGAGTCAGTTCTGCTTCACTCAATTGATTTACAAGATCTGCGGCAGTGGCCACCGCTTCGTCTGGATTCATTCGCATGTCCAAAGGACCATCATTCAAAAACGAAAAACCTCTTTGAGGCTCTTTTAATTGAAAAAGGGAAGTTCCCAAATCCAATAAAATGGCATCCAAATCCTTCATACCATATTCAGAGGCCAGAGCCTCTAAATCAGCAAAATTGCCTGGTATTAACTGAAATGGAAAATTCAGGGTTTCTAGCCGCTTTTGTGCGCGTATCAAGGTTTCTGGATCCCGCTCAATGCCCCAGAGAAAACCTTGAGAACCTGCACGTTTCAGCATTTCCATACTGTGACCCGCTCCACCCGTGGTGCAGTCAAGTATCCGGAAGTCAGCCTGAATATTTAACCAATCCAGTACCTCCCTGCGCATGACCGAATAATGTTCGATTTCGGGGGGGGACAAGATATGCTCCTCTATTTCAGTTTCTGACAGTCTGGGATCTGCTTTCCGTAAGCCCTGTCACACATTTGTAACACATGCAGATCCTGGTGTCTACGCCTCAAAGTCGGATTGAGCTTTGTTTTTTATCTAATTCTGATCTTTTTTGATAAATCAGCAGAATTTATGTGATATTCAGCACAAAAACAGGCTTGTTAAAAACCAAAGTGACTGGTTGGGGAATGATTATATTACTTCAAGTTCCATAGGGGTTTCCATAAAAAAAAGACCCCGCAGGGTCTTTTCTGAGCTTAATGTTAGCTTGAATTATTCAGCGTGAGCGGTTGCCGTATCGGTCTCACGATCATAATGCAAGGTCAGGGTCGAAATCTCAGTTAAATCCAGTTCTGTCCATACACTTGAAGGAGAACCATCGGCCCAATCGACTTTCAGATCCCATTTTGCAGCAGTCGCACCAGGGCTGAAATGAATATGCCCGCTGGCTCCGCTGGGAAGATCATCGGGAGCAATATTGGGGCCCCATTCTTCGACTGAAGTGGGTGAAAGATAAACTGCGCTGATCGCATAGCCTGTTTCATTTACCAAATCAAAATCGAGATCCAATTCGTCATCTACGCGAACAACAGGGGGTTTTGAGGTCATGGTGTTATCAAGGGCAAAACTCTGGCCAGGCATTGCCAAGGTCACGGAAGTTAAAGCGGTGGCAGCCAAAAGCAAAAATAATTTCTTATTCATCAAACCGACTCCTCTAGAATTTTTATAGCGTTCAAGCAAGATTATCATCCCTCAATACACGCGTCAATTGCCAATTGTTTGTGCTTCTAGGGTTTAAGCTAGATTTAGCCATCTCGGCACGAATCGTTAGTCGTAGGATTAATCTAATTTAATCTTATGCTGAAAATTCTCACTGCGCGTTCTATGTGGGTCTTGTGTTATAAATCATAGATAGAGCGTGAATCATGAAGAGAGGTGAAAAGCTTGGAAAATTTGGTTCCACCTGCCCCTCCAGTGCTTTGTCCCAAGACCCGTGAAGAAATAGCAAATATTACCCTTCACAGCTTTGGAATGTTCTTAAGCTTGGTCGGTTTGGGAGTATTGATTTCACTTTCAGCCATTTCAGGTTCGATCTTGAAGATCGTCGCTTCGACAGTTTATGGTGTTACCTTGCTTTTGGTTTATGTGGCTTCGATTTTGTTTCATACTTCTTTGGCTGTGAAGTTGCCCTGGAAAAAAGCATTGGAAACAGTCGACCACTGTGCGATTTATCTTCTGATCGCTGGAACCTATACCCCATTTCTGATGGTTACTTTAAAGGGCCCAAAAGCCTGGGGAATGCTTGTTTTTATCTGGCTGATTGCGGTCAGTGGAATTTTATACAAGGTTTTTTTCTTTTACAAATCTGATCTTCTGTCTACCCTGGCCTATATTCTGATGGGATGGTTAAGCCTTGCCATTGTTCAGCCGCTCTATCAGCACATAGGAGGGTGGGGCATTGGCTTGTTGGTGTTGGGGGGTGTCTTTTATACCTTGGGTGCGATTTTTTATCTTTTGGATCATACCTTCCGATTTGCACACGCAATCTGGCATGCCTTTGTGATAGCAGGGAGTTTGGCGCATTATTTCACGATCTTATTCTTTGTCGTACAAGCTTGATGTCCAAGAAAGTACAAGTCGTCAAGCTGGCAAGCCCCGAGCGCAGAAGTCTTGAAATATTAAAGGACAAGGCCTGGAAGAGAGGGCTCCCCCCCTACCGTTTGATCTCAATCCTATCTGCGCTAGGCCTGCTCTCAGGTTTGGTTCCCCTGGTCATCAGTGCAGACAAGACAGCATCTCTTCCTCTCATCGGGGGGGGTGTTCTGTTATTTTCGGTTTTTTCAATTTATTTTTATCAGCTTGCAAAACAATTAGAAGCTTCGCGTCTAAAAGCTATGCTATCGGGGGAATTGGTTCAGGCCAAAATTCTTTCCAGAGGAACCCAGTTTAATCCTTTTAGCAGTACACCCCATACCACGCTTCAGGTTTGGGTTGATTCGCCCAGCCCTCAGGAACTCACGGGAATTCTGTGGCGCAGAGATGCTCTTCGGGATTTTCAGCCTGGGAAAATTCTCTATGTGCTCTGGTTGTCTGAAGAGAATAGGTTTTGGTTGCCCTTTGAAGCTGGAATTGAGATTCAGCCAGAAGACTAAGCTTTAATTCTTGGCTTACAGGTCCATCCTCTTTTGCGTGCCTGCCACACTTGCCAAAATCCTGCGATCAAAAACAGAAATGCGGCAGCCACAAAGAGCGGGCGGTAGGGTTTGAGTAGATTTAATTGGCTGACAAAGCTGCTGCTGGCTCCCAGGGTCAGGAGTAACCAGGGCAATCCGCAGCAGGCTTGAGCGGCCACTGCAGAAACAACAGTTCCCCAAAAGGACCAGGCTGGTAATTCTTCGCTTTGGTTTTTATTTTGAACGGACATGGTTTACCTCAGTGTGAATAGATCGGGGGAGATTCAAGCGGAGTTGAATAGTTGACCCTCTGTATCGAGTGTTTGCGTAAATCTTCTGATAAGCCTTTGAGCAGATCGGATTGTTTGATTTTATCAAGTTGAGTTTCCCCATTCAGATTGACGAGCATGAGGCGGCCTTCCCCTTGGCCATAGGCATTTAAAAAATCATAGACAGCCCCCATGACCGTTAATTTTCCAGTCTGAATTTCTGGTTGGTAGCGCCTCAAGGCAACCTGTACCTGATAATCTACATTTCTTTGAACAGATTCGAGCCAAAAGCTCTCAAATGCATTTTTTGTATTTGGAATGGGCTGATGATTTAAATGCGCTGAAAGGTGATCGACTTCGCGAACAATTGCAAAGGATTCCTGACTGTATTCCGTTAAAGCCGCTTTGACGGCCCCACAATGCGTATGCCCCAAAATGAGCAGAATCGGTGTTTTTAACTGATAGACGCCATAATCCACTGAACCAAAACTGTTGTAGATTTGGTTTCCAATATTGCGCACAGAGAAGATTTGGTTGACGGGATCTTCGCTGAAGGCGACAGCATGTGCTCTTGAATCAGAACACCCCAAAAGGGTAATTCCAGGATTTTGTTCCCCTTGAAAATTTTCAAAATAGGCATGATTGTGCTGTGAAACAAATTTTTGGCTTTGTGAAAAGAGCCTCTGAATAATGCTTTCAGGTCGATTTTCAAGATATGGCGCAGCATTGCTTGGGCTGCTCACGATCAAAGCAGATATCAGACTGAAGAGGATGGTTTTAAATTTCATCTGGATGCCTTTCTAAAAGGTCGGAGCACGATACTTTGCTCCGACCTTTACGGGTTTTGGTTATTTTGAGAGTGGATATCTTTTCTGTTGCCAGGCCATCATGCCTCCCTGGAAATTTGAAAGCTGGGTGAATCCAGCTTTTTCAAGCATCCGTGCGGCTGTTAAGCTGCGGTTTCCACTTCTACATACGAGTACATAGTTTAGATTTGGATCCAAACTGTGAATTTTTCCCGAAAGTTCTGAGAGTGAAATTTTTAAAGCACCAGGAATGATGCCTTCACGCCATTCGAAAGCTTCGCGAACATCAATAAAGACTGTATCTTTGTCTTGTGCTTGATAGAGCGAATAGACAGTGTCACTGTAGATATTCTGAATTTGGGACGCTTTAGACGATTTTAAAAAAGGTAAACTGAGTTTCATCACGGATCTCCTCATGCATTCAATGAATTTAAACACTTAAACTTTCGGATCGGTTACCACATCTTTGGTTCGCGGGGACAGATTCTGCCAGTTTTCTGGGGTGGGGAAGTTTCAGATTTTCCATGATTTGAATATATTCTTCACGGGATTTACCTGCCAAACGGGGGTTGTGTAGCATCTCTTCAGAAATCGTACTGACAGATTGTCCTGCATAATCATGACCAGGGTAAACTTTTGTTTGAGCGGGCAAGCTGAACAGCTTTTGGGTAATGCTGTCATACATTTTGCCGGCATCCCCCTGCTGAAAATCGGTTCTGCCCGTACCTCTTATAAAGAGAGAATCACCTGTAAAGGCCATATCTTCTACCAAATAGGTGAGGCAGCCATTGGTATGACCGGGCGTTGACAGAACCTGAATCTCGATTTCACCAAGTTTGAATTGATCTCCCTCCTTTGTCAGAATATCTGCACAGGGGGCTCCTCCCGATTCAGAGACAATTGAGCGGGCTTTGGGATAGAGGGCTTTCAATTGGCTCACGCCGGTGATATGGTCGGCGTGTACATGGGTTTCCATGAGGTATTTTAAATCCAGTCCCAATTCCTGAAGCAGGCGAGCATCTCTTTCTGCTTTCTCATCGACTGAATCGATCAGAAGCGCTTCTCCGCTTACTTCATCTCCGATTAAATACGTATAAGTCCATGTTTCCTGATCAAAGAGCTGACGAAAGATCATGATAAAAAAAATCTCCTTTGTGAATGGTACCTGATATCAGGTGATTACTATACCCCCTATGGTATATAAAAAATTATGTGCTGTCAAGCTGTTTACAGATTCGGTTATTTATGATTCATAATCCATGATGGGAGATCCTGGTTCCCCATCATTGAAGAATTTTTGCTGTTTTAAAAGCTTGAATTGGGTTCCTTGAGAAAGGCAATTTCTTCAGGTGTGGAACTTCTTCCCAGAATCTGGTTGCGGTGGGGGTATCTGCCAAAGCGATCAATGATGGCTTTGTGTTTGATCGCAAAATCTAAATTGCCAGAGACTTCTTCTGCTTGAAAGAGTTTCAGAGAGATTTCATGAATCAGGCGCGATTCGCTGTGCATAAAAGGCATATACATAAAGGCCCGCTCTCTGGGGGGAAGCTTGTGATCAAAACCTTTTTCGATTGCCGCCTGGGCCAAGGCCAGAGCCAGAGGATCCGTAGCAAAGGCTGAGGGAGTATCTCTGTAAATATTCCGAGAAAACTGATCCAGAATAATGATTTCAGCCAATTGATCTTGGGCCTTGCTGCGCCAGCTAAAGAGTTCTGATTTGACTGCCTGGGCATGAATCTCTCCAAATCGCGACAGGATCAACTGATCAAACTCAGGGTCTTTTACCCACCATTTTTTCGTTTCAATTTCTTCGAACCAAAATTTTAAGATTGCCTTTGCCTGCATGTGCGTCTCCTCTCAAGTTAAAAGGCTCTGAAGAGAATCTTCAGAGCCTGAATGCGTTAAATTAGAAAATTAATTGGGGTCACAGGCCATGCGTGCCCCCGTTTTTTCTTGATATTGTTTCCAATTCATGAATTCTTTTTCTTGGTCAATTTCCTTCATCGTAATGCACTCAGGAACAGGACAGACCAAAGAACAAAGATTACAACCCACACAATGTTCCTGATCCACAAAGGGAACTCGTTTTCCATTGTCATGCAAGTGAATACACTGGTGTGCGCCATCCCAACAGGCGATATAACACAGTTGGCACTCAATACATTTTTCAGGATTGATATCGGCAACCACTTTAAAATTGAGATTGAGATCGCCCCATTCTACAAAATTTCGGCTGGCCAATCCGACCATTTCATCAATGGTTTTAAACCCCTTTTCATCCATATAATTGCTCAGTCCTTCAATCATATCTTCGACAATCCGGAAGCCATGATGCATGACTGCAGTACAGACCTGAACATTGGTCGCGCCCATTAAAATAAATTCAACCGCATCCCGCCAGTTCGATACACCCCCAATCCCTGAAATCGGAATATTAAACTGAGGTTGACGGGCCAGGTCTCCCACCATGCGCAGTGCAATGGGTTTGACTGCCGGGCCACAATAGCCGCCATTTGATGATTTACCACCCACATAGGGCAAGGGAACCATGCGATCAATATCCACGCCAATCACACTCTTGATGGTGTTGATCAGCGAGACAGCATGGGCGCCTCCGCGCATTGCAGCAAGGCCAGGGGGAACGATTTCCGAGACATTTGGAGTTAACTTAATGATTACGGGAACCGTAGAATATTCAACAGCCCAGGAGGTAATCTCTTCCAAAACTTTGGGCTCTTGTCCGACAGCTGAACCCATGCCCCGCTCACACATGCCATGGGGACAGCCAAAATTCAATTCCAAACCATCTGCGCCAGCGTCAATCGAGCGCTTAATAATATCTTTCCATTCTTCTTTGGTTTCAACCATTAAAGAGGCGATGACTGCATGGTCTGGAAATCTTTTCTTGACCTCATACATTTCTTTAAAATTGATTTCCAGCGGGCGATCGGTAATCAATTCAATATTGTTTAAACCCGCCAGTTTGGTTCCCGCATAATCCATGCCGCCGTAACGAGAGGAAACATTGACAATCGGTTCCCCCAGGGTTTTCCAGACTGCACCTCCCCAGCCCGCTTCAAAGGCCCTCATGATTTGATCCCCTGAATTGGTAGGGGGAGCAGAAGCCAACCAAAAAGGATTGGGTGATTTTATACCTGCAAGATTGCTTGAGAGATTGGCCATGTTTAGTTTCCTTCCTTCAAATAGGCATCGATTCCAAATGCTGCACGTTTGCCTTCAGCAGCAGCATTGACGACTTCTTTTCCGCCGTTGACACAATCGCCACCAGCAAAATAATGGGGGTTTGAGGTTTGGCCTTGGGCATTGACGACCACTCTGCCGCGGTTCAATTCCAAGCTTTTGATTTGGCTGAACAGCGATGTCAGTTTTTCCTGTCCTGTGGCCATTGCCACCAAATCGGCCTTCAACTCAAATTCTGAGCCTGCGATGGGGGTGGGTTTGCGGCGACCTGATTCATCGGGTTCACTGAGTTCCATTTCGATACAGCGAATGCCCTCTACGCTTTCCTGGCCTAAAATGGCGACGGGCAGAGTTTGAAAGCGAAATTTTACGCCTTCTTGGCGTGCACAAGCGAGCTCATGGGCATAACCACTCATTTCCGCTTCACTGCGACGGTAGACCATGGTGACTTCAGCGACACCCAATTTCTTCAATTGGCGCACCACGTCCAAGGCAGTATTTCCACCTCCCACGACAATCGCCTTTTGATACTCAGAGACTGGGAAATTCCCCAATTTAAGCGTTTCAATCACCTGAAGTGCTCCAAAAACACCAACCAAATCCTCGCCGGGGAGATCCATGCAAGAATCAGGGCCCAAGCCTGCCCCTAAAAAGATGGCATCGTATGCTTTCTCAAGATCCTCAAATTGAATATCCTTTCCGACACAAACACCGGTCTGGATTTCAACACCAATTTCTTTGATATAGGCCACTTCACGCAGACTGGTTTCTGCCCGCAATTTATAGGCAGCTACCCCCGTGGTGTTCAAACCTCCAGGCAAGGCATGACGTTCGAGAATGACTGGATGATGCCCCATTTGTGCCAATTGAGCAGCACAGGCCAAACTTGCTGGGCCTCCGCCGATCAAGGCAACTTTTTTGCCAGTCTCAGGCCCTTTTTGATAAAACTGAATACCGTGATTATAGGCAAACTCTGTTGCGTAGCGCTGAAGTCTGCCAATTTCAATCGGCTTCATCTGCATATGGTTATAAACACAGCTGCCAGCACAAAGCACCTCTACAGGACAAACTGAGGCGCAGCTCAAGCCCAAGATATTGGAGTCGAGGATGGTACGTGCAGCCCCTTTGGTATTTCCAGAGGCAATGCGGTGAATAAATTCAGGAATATTGATTTCTGTCGGACAGGCCTGAATACAGGGCGCATCGTGACAGTAGAGACAACGGTTTGCCTCGGCCAAGGCCTGAAGGTCATTGTAACGGGGTTTAAAATCTGAGATTGCAGCCTCACTGCGATCACTGGGTAGATGCTCAAGATAGTTCTGGGTCATGAATTTTCCCTTCAACTTCGATTGAATGATACCTGTATATAAAACAAAAACACAAAACTGGAAAAAGCAGGACTTTAACCAGATTTAAATCAAAATAGTGAAATGGATAAGAAAGTTTTATTATAGCAGGCATGCCACAGGGGACTCAAGTCTCTGAATTCTTACAAATCATACAAAAACGCAAAAATAATGCAATATTGTGTATTTCATGTCAAATAATCAGCGTGAGACAGATTCAAAACATTTTCTGAGGTCAGTCTTTATGCGCCACTTGCCATTCGTCAAGAATTAAGTGAATATATTATCAAGAGTGAGGCTGAAAAGCCTGCTTTGCTAAGACTAGAAGATTTAGGAAGAAATAAAAATGAAACAGTTTTCACGCAATCTGATTTTGGGACTTTCAGCCGTCTCCCTCATAAGTTTAATGGCTTGTACAGGCAATGGTTTGCCTACTTCTTTGCCTTCAGGCTTATCCAGCAGTTTGCCTGGACTTGTCAAAGCTTCAGCCTCTCCTTCAGCCTCCCCTGCTGCCACGCCAGCCACCTCTCCCTCTGCGAATCCTTCAACACCGTCTTCAGAACCTACTCCCGCTGCTTCTGCTGAACCTGGAAATGGTGTGATCAAGGTTGAAGGTGAAGATCTCTTCAATAAATATACCGTCAATTACCGTGTGGGCATGAAATGGGTCTACAGCCTGAAAATGCCGGGCATTGCACTTCCCAACCTTTCTGGCTTAGCTGGTTTTAGTGCTCAGCAGATTCCAGATGTAAATGCGATTTTGAATGGCCTCTCGGGGGGGAGTTCAGGTTCTACAGGCAGCTCGACTCCTGCGGCACCCAGTGAAATGGGTGAGTTTACGATTGAAGTTACGGCTGTGGCCGGTGATATGGTCACGCTTTCGACCCAAGTCAAGATGACCACTGAAATCCCAGGAGGCGCACCGATTAAACCCAGCACTTCAAGCTTTAATAAATCCAACCCTGGCAAAATGTATTCAGAGCTGGGACAAAATGGCAATACCAATGGAACGCTGAAATATTCGTTGGTAGGACCTGAATCCGTGACGGTTCCTGCGGGGAGCTTTTCGGCAGATAAAATTGCTGGCATGATGAATGTCACGAGTTCAACAGGTGCTGGCAGTGTGGAATCCACCCAGGAATCCAGCTTGTGGATGGCGGTTGGAACCGGCATGGTGAAGCAGGAAAATAAGAGTACGACTTCGGGTATCACGGTGACAACTTTGCTCGAACTGAAGAGTTTTATGCCCTAACTTTACAATTCTATGAGAAAAGGCAGGGATTTCCCTGCCTTTTTGTTTGTTGGGTTGATCAGGGAAGGGTATAACTGAGTTCTTTTTTATACAATTGTTTGACCCGGCGGTTGATCAGGGTTTTTTGAATTTCATCCTGAAGCAGATCCCCAAACAAAGCAGTTTTGGGAAGCCCGACTTTTAAGGCCAGGCCCAGATGGGCTTCTGCAGATCCTGTGACTTTTTTCTGATTGCCAACCAAAGTAAGCCTGGCTTTCAGATCGCCCTCTAAATATGCACTGCTATCAATATAGGGGCCGGGCATGCCTGCAATTTCAGATTCTACTTTCAACCGGGGCAGGTGCAAGCGGGAAAGCACGGTTCCAGTAAAGTTCATGCGGGGATCATTCATACTTCCCCCATAGCCATAGTCAAAGGAAGTGACGAAACTTGGCTTTTCAGAGACACGGGCTGTCATTTCGATGCCCGCCTTGAGTTTGCCGTTGAGTTGGCCGCCCCATTCCAGACTGCCGGCACCTTGATGGCCCCATTCCAGCATGGCACCGGGTCTGATCAGAATGCTGACCGGTACAGGCCCAATATCGGTATCATAGCTGAAGGTTTTAAAATTGATTTCTCCAATCGGTTGCATCGGTATCGGAGAGGCCAAGAGATTGTTTTGCGCAGTAGAAAAATTGGCGCGACTGCTTATCTCCCAGCTCAATTTCAATTCAGGGGCCAAACGCACAAAAAGCGCTTTGCCATTTTGTATTTTCAAACGCATATCCGAAAAATCTGGTTGGGCTTTTAAGCTGGATTCTATCGTTAAAAGTCCAATTTGGAAGCTGCGCTTATCCAATTCGATCGGTTTCAAATTTTGAGCTGTTGGAATTGCACTGGCATCTAAGCTCTCAAAGGCCTCGGTGAGATGGGCCTGGCGAGTGTATACAAGCGTTTGAGAGGAATTTGTCTCTGTTTTTAAAACCGATCTTAAAAAACCACGCCCATCCAAGCCTCTGCCGATCAGAATCTGACCGACTTGAAAATGGGGAGAATTCTGGAAGACCAGCTGATCACTTAAAACCCGAACAGGTCTTTGCTCGGGGAGTTTTAAACTGCGTGTATTTTGATTCAAACTGAAGTTTTGGGGTTTGGCTGACTGAAGGGTGATGCGTGCCGGAGAAAAGGGGGCCAGATTGTTTTGAAAATTGAGGGGCAAGCTTTGACAGGAGAAAAGCATGGCAAAGCCAAATAAAATACTGGCTGCTTGAGCACTTTTCATGGTCGGGATCCCCTTGTGATGCAGATTTCAGTAAGCTTTCGGAACTTTCGTATTGAATCTGGGAAGAAATCAATATTAAATTACTTAATAAATTATCCTGTGATTGCAAAATTAGATTTTCTAAATATAGCAAATAAAGGATTGATTTTCAAGTAAACGTTTGAGTTCTCAAGAATTTTATTGATTTCGTATCTCGTGAATGTTATGCTGGAGATATTAAGAAAATATTAAGTGAGCGACTAATGCCCTCGATTTCAGCTCTGCGGATTGGCATTCACGATACCGGGCTCTTTGATCGCGAAGATTATATTCAAATAGGCAGACCCCTGGCAAAGGGTGTCAATGCCCAGCAGGCAGCCCAGCTTGCAAATTCTAAACCAGGGGCCGAGCTGGTCATTCGCACGACGGGAGCCCCTGAACTGAATCATATTTATGGAGAAATGCTGCATTTCCCCCATGAGTCTTATGACGTATATCAGTTAAGGGTGGTGGATCGTCAAGGGGCGCCTGTGCCCGATAAGATCTTGAATCTGTCTGAACTGATTTCGGCAGTCAGCTTCGACAAGGCCATTATCAACCGACTTGAGAATCCTGTAACAGGTGTGATTCCCGCTGGCCTGACGGTCATCAGCAGCGATCAAAAGTTCGCAGATCTTAAGTTTAAAGGCGGGACTGTTGCGCGAGAAGATCTCTATGCCATTGCTTCGGCAAGTCTGGGTAAAATTTCTTTCGCTGAATCCCGATCCAAGCCCAACCAAGCTCAATAGAGTGAGTCTCTCAAACCTCTAGAGAGACTTAGTTCAAAGGAGAGAGAACCACCATGCGTTTAAAATGGGGATCTCCTGAGCTGGGTAAGCGGGATTCGAGCAGATCTTGTTTCATCTTTTGGGCCTGCTGTGTTGAAAAATCGACAACGGCTGTTCCCACCGATTTGGTGACCGTTCCCCAATCGACATCCAAACTCATTTTTCCTGCATCTGCCAAGGCTGCAACCAACATGGCTTTTCCACCAATCCCAGGAACTTTGGCTGCAGAAATTACGGAAGCGCTGGCAGCGACCATTCCCAAGCCCATTTTTGTAAAACTTTTGAGGTTTGGATCCTGCCAGAAATGATGAATATCCTGACCTGCAATGGCCAGATCCATGGCTGCGATGCCCACATTAAGGACTGAACTGACTTTGCCCAGGGTTTGCGACCCGCGCGCCAATAAACGTCCTGCTTCACCGGTATGTTCAACCAGAAGTTTACTGATTTGTCCCACACTGCTGGTGGCACCTTTTGTAGAGTTCATTAGGGTTTTCAAATTTTGCGGATTGGGATTTTTGAGTGATTGATCAAGCGAGTTTGAAAAAGTTTCGACAGAAGCAATCGCACCCAAGGGAGCACTCACATTTCCCAAGACCTGTTGTACCTGGCCACGGGTCAATTGTTCCCCAATATCAACAGCTGCTTTTAAATTAACAGCATTTACATCCCCCTGGCTGAGGCGGCTGATTTGTTCGATTTTTGCAACGGTACTGGTGGCTGATTTTGCGTCATCACCAGCAATACCACTTGATAAGACTTTTGTCGTGGTTGCTTTTGCCTCTTGAAGCGCTTTGAGATCTGTTTCTGATAGTTTTTTTTCTGAAACGGTAGGTTTGAGCAATTCACCGCTGCGGTGAAGACGTGTCAGCTCAGTATAGTTTGTTGCAATATTTCCCATAGGTGTTTCATCAGCAGTTTGTTAATGGAGTTATCCGAAAAGCGCGAAAAAACTGACTTAAGATAATATTAAGTCTTGATTATTTTTAGTAAAACTTTTGGTGAAACAAGGCTTGTGCAAGCGAGGGTGTCCTGCGTATTTTGGCTAGATCATACCCTTTTGTCGCAACCCGTTCTAAAATTACGGAATATGTCTGCTCGTCCATTTCGGGGGAGCGACTGAGTATCCAAAGAAATTTCCGGCTGGGGTGGCCAATCACGGCATAACGATACGCAGAGTCTAGGGCAATAACCCAATAATCCGCAGAAAGAGGGGCAAAAAAGCTGACCTTTAGCTTGCCTGGCTCGAGAGGATTGGGAACCCACGCTCGGCCTTCAATCGTTTCCAATTTTCTTTTCTGGGTGAGGTAACACTGGTTCCAGACTTTCACTTCACCGTTAGGATTGAAAGTATAACTGGCTGTGGTTCCACTACAATCAGGGCTTTGAAACGGCGCCGGATAACTGGCCACTTCAAACCAAAGACCCGCAAAAAGTTTGATATCAAGTTCGGAAACGGTCTCTAATTCAGATTGGGCACATGCTGGATTCGAATGCAGGATTCCGAAGGCTAAAAGCAAGGCTGCAAGAACTTTCATGGTCTACCTCTTGGGCGATATTGAACTGTTTATACCATCTGACACATGATTAAAACTCAGGATCTGCGCTGTACCTCCCCCCAAGAGGAGTGATTTTAAGACCCCGTATTGGGTCTGGAAGGCGGGCTTTTCAAGCCTTTCAGTATCACTTGAAGGCCCTCAGGCTGCGGATATTTTTCTGCCATCGCTTTGAACTGCACAGGGGTGAAGGCCTCAATTTTAGCCTTGCTTTTTTCAAGATCGGGCAATGGCAAAATGGCTTTTGGCTTGTTTTGCAAAGCTTCTGATTGAGATTTCAACTGAGAGAGAGTGCTTGAAGGGGGCGCACCCGCACTGCTTTCATTCGCCTTTGAAGCCAATGATTGGCTGGAAGCCGTTGAGAATTTTCTAAATTCAGGCATTTTTTTAAGCAATTCCTTTGTGGCTCGATTTTATCATTAGCAACCGAATCAGGGTTTTGGCAAAATTTCCTGTGGGTGGGGTGAGGCCGAGGTCGGTACAAGGGGTTTCTCAGAGGGTTCAGCGACAAGGGTACTGAAGCCGATTCCGCTCAGAAGGATCAAGAGGCAGGCCCATTGCAATTTTGAAATATGCTCCTTCAGGATCATGGCTGCAAACCCCAGGGTTACAAGCGGATAGGCTCCTGTAATCGGCGCAACCAGTGAGGCCGGGCCTGTGCTTGAGGCGATAATCACGCCCAAATCTCCACCCGCCATCATGGCCATGGGCAAAAATGAGTGAAGAAAGGGAGTTCGTGGAAGGGCTTCCTCTTCTCTAGATTTTGACCGCTGGCCTTTTAACAGGCCATACAGACCCAGGGTCATCATGCCACCAAGGGTTGCATAAACAGCCATATTCGATTCACTTGCCAGGGGAAAGGAATAGGAATATCTCAAGAGCGTCTGAGCCGCTCCCCAACAGGTCAATGCTGTTAAAGCCAGGGGAATCCAGCGTTTGTTGGTGGTTTTGCCTTCATTGTCAGGAGGAGAATAGGAGAGCCCGAGGCATCCAAAAATAACCATGGCAACCCCCATATACTGCTGGCTCACCAAACTTTCTTTCAGAAAAATTTGTGCAAAGAGCAAGGTCAGGGCGGGGTAAGCTGCAGAAAGTGTTCCGACAATCGTAATCGGCCCCAGAACAATCGATTCAAAGTAGAGGATCCAACCCAGCCCATCCAAAAGATAGGCCAAAATTCCCGTCAACATAAACCCCAAGCCCTCAGCTATAAAGGTGGCTGGGTGGGGTTGTGTCAGGTAATAACCTAAATTGACTACCGTACGTGCAAGAATCAAATACAGGCAAAACTTTGCCGGTGGGACATCTTCACTCCATTTTTTAACAAGTCCCTGGCCGATGCCATACAGAAACAAGGTTATAAAGGCGGGCAAAATCCAAAGCGAACTCCCCATCAGTCTCACTCCTTCAGCAGATCGGGTTGATCAATATTTTGAAATACAGAAGGGGCCCCTTTCGATTCGAACGAGGCCCCTCTGGATCAATACCAGCCCATGGGGCCTTGATTGAGATTGATATGCACCTGTTTTGATTCTATAAAATTTTCAACGCCATATTTTCCCAGTTCACGGCCTGTACCGCTTTGTTTATAGCCACCCCAGGGGGCTTCACAATAGGTCGGTTGCATATGGTTAACCCAGAGTATGCCTGCTTTGACAGCTTTCACTACGCGAAATGCGCGGAAAATATCCCGTGTCCAGACGGCACCCGCCAGGCCAAAATTTGTTTCATTTGCAATCGCGATTGCTTCTTCTTCGCTGTCAAAAGGAATTACGCAGGCCACAGGGCCGAAAATTTCTTCCTGGGCAATCGTCATGCTGTTCTTGACATCAGCAAAAATCGTGGGGGTTAGAAAATAACCAGTTTGCAAACTATCACCTAAACGCTCACCGCCACAAACCAAGCGAGCCCCTTCTGCTTTGCCCTTTTCGATATAGCCCAAAACCCGGTTTAAATGCTCTTCGCTGACCAGGGCACCGAGTTTATTCTCTCGGTTGATACCGGGCCCAACTTGAATGGTTTGGGTTTTGGCGATCATGGCTTCCAAAAATTGATCGTAGATACTGCGTTGTACCAGAATGCGAGAACCCGCTGAACAAACCTCACCTTGATTTACGAAACAGGCAAAAAGTGCATTTTCAACGGCGGCTTCAAAATCCGCATCTTCGAAAAATATATTGGGAGATTTCCCCCCCAGTTCAAGCGTGACTTTTTTCAGGTTGCTATCGGCAGCGGCTTTCATGATCAAACGCCCGACTTCTGTTGAGCCTGTGAAGGCGATTTTGTCTACCTGGGGGTTCTCTGCAAGTTCTGCGCCGACTTCTTCGCCTAAACCCGTAACAATATTGACCACCCCTTTGGGCAGTTCTTCAATCGAATCCAAAATTTTGGCAAGTTCCAATACGCTTAAGGGAGTGGTTTCAGCTGGTTTTAAAACCATGGTACAGCCTGCTGCAAGCGCAGGGGCCAACTTCCAGGCCGCCATCAGCAGGGGGTAGTTCCAGGGCACGATTAAACCGCAGACACCCACGGGCTCTTTCAAGGTCATGCTGACGGCATTGTCGGGTACGGGATTGACTTCGCCATAGATTTTGGTGGCCCAGCCGCCAAAATACTCAAAGCAAGTGGCTGCGTCTGCGAGATCATATTCCGATTCAAAGATCGGTTTGCCCATATTCAAGGTTTCCAATTCAGCCAAATGATCAGCTTGTTCCCGGAGTGCGGCTGCAATCTTGAAAAGAACAGTCGCTCTTTGAATCCCTGTCGATTCTTTCCAGGGGCCTTTGTCAAAAGCTTCCCTGGCTGCTGAAATTGCAGCTTGCATATCTTTGCGGTTTGCCTGGGGTACCTGTGCAATCAATTGACCATCGGCAGGGTTCAGAATATCCATTTTTTGAGAACCTGAACCCTGGGTAAATTCGCCCCCCAAATACATCGGATAGAACTTCATGGTTTTGCCCTCTCTGCTGTGGTAAAAATTTTGTGATCCAGAACACTCAATCATCCTACCTTGGGGTGCAAGGCTTGTCCATATGGGCATCACGGCATGCTATGATAATTTTTGCTGGACGGTGAAAACTGTTCATCGCATTAATACCCAGGAGCGGACCATGGCCCAGGCAAAACCAGAAAAATCTTGTAATGATACGGTTTTAAAATATGTGATCGAGAACAAGGATCTTGAGGCTGCCAAAGCACAAATTCTAAAAGCAGCTGGCAATACGCCGGTGGTTTTTATGGAAATTCCTCTGGCTCAGAATCGGGTGGAATTAATGGCTCTTGCCTCCAGTTTAACCCCGAGTCAGAAAAAGGAACTTGAAATTTTGCAGCAGGACGGAGTGATGGTCAAGCGTATTGCTGAGGCGCACTTTGAGGGCAACCAAGTTTCATTTGATCTCACGCACCGCAAATAGCGCATATTTTACAATTCTTTAGAATTTAAAGGCTGGATTTTGATTTTTCAGAGCATTTTTGCGGTATAAAAAAGACAGACTATTTGTGAAGGGAAACATGGATCTAAAATGGGCAATTTAAATGTAAAAATCGGCAATGTTGGCAATCTTGGCAATGCCACCAAAACCTATGAGGCCAATTCGGCACCCTTAGAAACCAAAACGCTGGGAATCAATGGCGATAAAAGCAATGATTTCAGCGTTCCCCTGAAATTTGGTGATGAAGGGCCCACGGTATATTTGCGACCAGATCAAGTAGATGCCATGAAAATGGCCCTGGCGAGTGCCACCAAGAACGAAGACATGGGCAATCTCTTTGGAAATGGTGGCCCCAGTGTTTCAGTCTCTGTCAATGGACAAGCCTATACGATGTCTGCACGAGAGATGCAAGCCCAATTAAGTGGCCATGGCGCTTTGACTGCGGGCTCCTAAACAATCATCAAATGAAAAGGGCTGGCTTTATGTCGGCCCTTTTCAATTAATCGCATTAATCGCAATTCATCTATTGCAGATTTTCGAGTTCAGTTTCAGCTTCCCGCCATTTCATCAGCGCAGTTTCATATTCGGCTTCAAGCTCTTCGCGGTGACTGCCTGCGACGGCTTGAGCGATCAGAGCTTCTAAGTTCTGACAGGCTTCTTGTAACTGCGGCAATTTTTTCTCAAGCTGCTGGCGTTTTCGCTTCAATGCTTTTTGAGCTTCGTAGGCAGCTTTGCCGGTGAGTGCTGGTTTTGCTTCTTTTTGAGTGACTTCAACCTGCTTGCTCAGTACCCCGCGATCCTTTAAGGAAACATCTCTGCTTAAATGATCCGTGCCAAATTTTTCAAGATATTCAGCGTAAGTGCCTTTGTAATCAAGATAGCCATCTGCTTTGATTTCCAATATCCGGGTGGCAACACGGGAAACAAAATAGCGGTTGTGACTGACCAAAAGCAGAGTGCCTGTATATTGCGCCAAGGCTTCTGTTAACATGTCGATGGCTTCCAAGTCCAAATGGTTGGTGGGTTCATCAAGCACCAAGACATTGCTCGGTTCAAGCATCAGTTTTGCGAAGATCAAGCGGGTAGCTTCGCCACCGCTCAGGATAGAGAGTTTGTTCTTTACATCATCTCCAGAAAAGAGCATTCTTCCCAAGAGGTTTCTGATCTGTCCAACCGGGGCGGTGGCATCAAAGCTATAAAGCCAGTCGAAACAGGTTTGTTCGCCTTTCAGCAGATCGTGGTAATCCTGTGGAAAATAACCGGCGTGGGCTTCATGACCCCAAGTTACAGTTCCTGCATCAGGCTCTAACTCTTGCATTAAGATTTTCAAGAGCGTTGATTTACCCACGCCATTGGGGCCAATAATGGCGACCCGATCGCCCCGATCTATTTCAAAATCGAGGTTGCGTATGACTTGTTTGTCGCCAAACGATTTTTGCAAACCCTGAGCTGAAAGGGGAATTTTGCCTGAGGTCACCGAGGGTTTGAACTCAAAACTGGGATATCTTCTTGAACTGGGAAGAATCTCAATATCTTCCATTTTTTCGAGTTTTTTGACTCTGGATTGGGCTTGTGAAGCCCAGGATGCTTTGGCTTTAAATCGAGAAATAAAAGCCTGCATTTCTTCTTTCTTTTTTTCCTGATTGGCAATCGCGCGTTCTGTCTGATCATGCGCCAATTGTTTGGCAGCCAAAAATTCATCATAATTTCCGGTATACAGTCTGACGGTTCCAAAATCGATATCCAGAATATGGCTGCAAATGGCGTTTAAAAAGTCACGGTCATGAGAGACCACAATCAAAAGACCTGGAAAGCTTCTGAGATATTCTTCCAACCACTTAATTGAGAAGATATCCAAGTGATTGGTCGGTTCGTCAAGCAGCAGAATTTCTGGGTTGCTGAAAAGCAATTGCGCCATCAAAACCCTGAGTTTATAGCCCCCAGACAGCGTTTTAAGCGGTTGCTCCTGCAATTCAGAGGGAATCCCCAAGCCATCCAGCAACCGAGCGGCATCTGCCTCTGCACTGTAGCCTTCATTTTGGATAATCATATCCTCTGCTTCAGCGTAGCGTTCGGCATCTGCGAGATCCATATGGGATTTGCGCGAAAGTTCATCTTGAAGCAGTCGGGCTTCCCACAATTGCGGGCGGCCCTGAATGACCGTATCCAGAATCCGGGTATTTTCAAAGGCAAAGTGATCCTGGCGCAAATAGCCAATTTTTGCGTGTTTGGGCCAGTTCAGTTGACCACTGTATTCTTGCGTCTGACCCGTGAGAATTTTGAGAAGTGTTGATTTCCCTGTGCCATTGGCCCCTACCAAGCCATAACAATGGCCAGGAAAAAGTTGGAAATTTACACCTTGAAATAATATCCGGTCAGCAAATTCCAGGGTCAGATTCGTAAGTTCGAGCATCGTTTCAGTCCTGCATTTACACAAAGAATTAAAGGTTTTAATTATCGCATAAATCTATGCGCTGAGACCCTGACTTGCCAAAATGAAATACTTTTTTTCTTGAAAGTAATTAGGAGCCGGAATTGCTTTCCTGAGACTGGTACTCGCGTGGAGCATCCTGTTCAGGTCTTTTGAAGGGTTCTGTTGACTCCCGCCGGCGGCTGGGCATAAAACGTGATTTTTGAACGTAAATCCGGCTTTCCTGAAACCAGGAGCGATCCAGTTCACGCATGGCGTCACGGGCATCTACCAGATCCATTTCTACAAAACCAAAACCTCTGCTTTCGCGGGTGGTTTCGTCTTCGACGATCCAGGCTTTAACGACACGACCATAGGGTGAAAATAAACGCCGTAAATCATGGTCTCTGGTTTTAAGGGGCAAATTGGAAACAAATAATCTCATTCAAGATTCCTTTCTGGGACAGTTCAGAATTTCATGTCGCATAGAAAAATGAAATATAACGACATGCGTCTGTGAAAAAAAACATCGGATTGAAATTCAATCAGCAATAATTAATTTTAACCAATTTTTTACCAATTTTTCAAGTGGAATGGAATTCTTGCCTTCAGCACTGCATTTTCAGGCTATACTGTTTTATTCTGTTAATTTCTGCTGATTTGGAGGATTATTATGTCTCTGCAAAGTATCAACCCGACGACGGGCAGACCGATTCAAACCTATTCTGAACATACTCCAGATCAGGTGAAAACTCTTTTAAATCAAGCTTTTGAAGCCTGGAAAGATTGGAAAGAAACAGATTTTCATACCCGTGCAATAAAAATGAAGCGAGCAGCGCAAATCTTACGTGAAAAAAAAGATTTCCTGGCTGAGCTGATGGCGCTTGAAATGGGTAAGCCGATTCAAGCGGGCCGTGGCGAGGCCGAAAAATGTGCTTGGGTCTGCGAATATTATGCAGAACAGGCTGAAGCCATGCTCAGCCCCGTTGAAATAGAAGCAGGCGGCCGCAAATCATATATTTGTTATAACCCTTTGGGGCCTGTATTGGCGATTATGCCCTGGAATTTTCCCCTCTGGCAGGTCTTTCGTTTTGCTGCTCCAGCCTTGATGGGGGGCAATGTGGGGGTCTTAAAGCACGCTCCCAATGTACCTGGGTGTTCCATTGCGATCGAAGAGATTTTTCAGCAGGCGGGTTTTCCCAAAGGGGTCTTTAGCCAACTCTTGCTCCAAAATGAGGCGGTGGCTGCTGTGATCGAAAATCCGGTCATTCAAGCAGTTACCTTGACAGGCAGTACGCGCGCAGGCAAAGCCGTTGCTGCTCAAGCCGGAGCGGTTCTAAAAAAGACAGTGCTTGAGCTGGGAGGCAGTGATCCCTATCTGATCTTGGAAGATGCTGATTTGCACCAAGCCGCTCAAATCTGTGCCAGCAGTCGTCTGATCAATTCGGGACAAAGTTGTATTGCCGCTAAACGATTTTTGGTGGTGGAGTCGGTTCGTGAGCAATTTGAAACCTATTTGGTGGAAGCCATGTCGAAGGCTGTGATGGGAGACCCCCGACAAGAGGCTACCACGGTGGGCCCCCAGGCACGTCAAGACCTGAGAGATGAGTTGGTGCGTCAGGTGAAAACCAGTATTTCACAGGGGGCACGCTGCCTCCTGGGCGGCGAATTACCACAGGGAGAAGGATTTTATTATCCCCCAACGGTTTTAACCGATGTCAAACCCGGTATGGTGGCCTTTGAAGAGGAACTCTTCGGCCCCGTCGCTGCGATTGTTCCTGTCAAAGATGAAGCCGAGGCGATTGATTTGGCCAACCGCTCTGCCTATGGTTTAGGGGCTGCGGTATTTAGCCAGGATCTTGAGCGCGCAGAGCAGATTGCAGCCCATTCGCTTGAAGCGGGTGCCTGTTTTGTAAATGCCTTTGTCGCTTCAGATCCCCGTTTGCCCTTTGGCGGAATCAAAGAGAGTGGCTATGGACGTGAACTCTCTGATTTGGGCTTAAAAGAGTTTATGAATATCAAAACCGTTTTTATAAAATGAGCCGAATTTTCCTATACAGTCCCTGTTTCGGCATTTTGACGTTTTGATTCACGTAACTGATAATCTTGGCAATAGGCCGAATGCACTTTTCCTTGCTGATCCAAAAGCCAATCCATGGCATGGCTTGCGGGCACTTGAACTGGCCCCTGAACGGGCTGCCAGGTTCCAAAGGCAAAATCCCAGATGGGTGAGGTGACGCCATGATTTTTCCAAGGATTTTGAAAATGGTGATAAAAATGATGAAGTCTGAGAAACCGACTCAGGGGTCCGCGAGGAGCCACCGTATGGAGTCTGTAATGTAGGCTTTCATAACTCAGCCAGGCCATGCCAAAACTCAGCGTATACAAAGCCCCATAGACGCTACCCAAGAGGGAGTAGGAGAGAATTCCAGCAAAGGCTAAGGACGGCAGTGCCAAAAGCCACTTTTTGAGGGGGGGGGCAAAATAGTCTTTTTCAGCATGGTGCTGTAAATGCTCTTTTGAAAATGCGTTCTTACCTTTGGCCTTGTGGCCTACCCAATAGTGCAGGGCAAACTCTGTAAAACTCCAACTCAAGATACCTGCCAGGCTCGTGGCCAGAAATGAGAACAACATCAAGAGGCTCCTTCTGAAAGGGTTGAAAATTGAGATAGAAACCCAATCGATTTGATAAATTTTTGGTTTTCAATTTTGACTTTTTTTAGACTGGATTCGCTGGCTCCCCAAGCGCTAAACAGGGTTTCAAGCAGAGCTGTTTGTAGGCTTTCAAAGGGGTAGCCAGGTACAAATCTGCCTAATTTTTCAAGTGGCAGCAAGCCCTGGACTGAGGACCAAAGCAAAAGACTGCGTTGATTCGCGTTTCCTTCTCTAAACGCTTTGGTTTCAGTGGCGAAAGTTAATAATTCCTGAAGATGGCGAAGCAGGGGCAGAGCCTCTTTCATGACCAGCAGGCCTTCCTGAAGACTGAGAATTTCTTGGGGACTGACGATCATTTCATGCAAGAGATAAAATTTTGACGGGGCCTGTTTTTTTAAATTTAAATAGATTTCAACCGCCAGCCAGATTCTCTGCAATGCCAGTTCTTTTTGCGAGAAATCTTGATATTGCTCTTTGCAGAGTAGATCTGTCTGAATAAAACATTGGCTAAATTCTGAAAGAATTTGTCTTTGCATGGCTGCCAAGAGTGTATCCTTTGATTTGAAATACCTGTAGAGTGCACCCACTGCATAATCCATTTTTTCAGCAAGTTTGTGCATGGTAAAACCCGCCAGACCCGCCTCTAAAATCAATTCAAGCGCTGTTTGGATGATCAGTTCGCGTTTTTGTTCCCGTTTGCGTAGGCTGCGGGGTGAGTTTATATTGTGAATCATGTTTAAATAATGAACTATGTTCACAATTTTGTCAATCTTCAGCTGAGCTTGACTTTCGCGAAAGCAGATAAAAAAACAGCCCCCTGATTCAGGGAGCTGTTTTTCAATCAGAAATAATTTTTAGCCAACTGTATGGGCGGGATCGTTTCCATAGGTATATTCGATTTCGATTTGGCCATTGGCTTTGTGTACAATCAATTGACCCAAAGCATGGGAACGACCGAAGGCGCGGCCTGCTGCTACGGCTTCTTCTTTGGTACGGAAGCTGCCAACCGCTTGTGCGATGCCCTCACGTTTAATCAGCCAGGTTCCTGACTTGGCGTCGGGAACAACGTGATAAACAACGCGGCTGGAGGCCTGGGCCTGTAAACGTACAACAGAGGTGAGGGGGAGAGCGCTGGAACCAGACTGACAGGCGCTTAAACTTGAAACAATCAAAAGAGAAGAAAGAAGTGTAATTAATGTTTTCATATAAATCCAAAACTCCGGCAAGGGCTCGCTTTTGCGCGAACAATTAACTTGCGATTAACCTTTATTAACACCATCTTAACTAAATCATAATCTTTTGTCAAGATGGGTCTTGATCATTTTCTTCTGAATTTTCATCCCCTGGTTCATACTCAATTTGAAACAAACGTTCAAGTCTTTCTGCTTGTTCTTTAAAATTTTCTTCAGGCTCAATGAATATTTTAATCAATGCCAATTCACAGAATTCTTTGAGTTCAGCGAAGAACCGCTCGAAGAGTCTTTGGCGGTAGAAATCGCCAAACCAAACCGTTTCTATACCAATTTCATCGCGATCTGGATCGTAGAAAATTTTGGGTGCGCCCCTCACTGCATCATTGAGCGTATTAAAAACCTCAAGCATGTTTTCTTTGCTTAATCTGCTTTTCTCTGCATCCATATTGACGCGAAAGACAATTTTTTGAGTTTTTTGAAAGATCAGGATCATGATTTCTGATGGGGTTGCATCATCTTGCTCCGCCAGATAAACAAGTTGCTCTTCTTCTAAACCCTCTTGATCCAAGAGTTCTATCTCAATTTCTTGTTCGAGTTCGTCAAGGCCAGTCTCTATTTCGCTTTTTAGCAATTCTAAATAATCATGGGTTTCATAGCCCAAATATTGAAGATGTTCAAGAAATCGAGAGATGGCTTTCACAAAACATTACCTCTGACAGGAATTCAAAACACAAGCATTTTTATCATAAGCGAGACTGAACTTCCAAAGCTACGAATTTGGTCACAGCTCAACTTACGATATATAAAAGGATCAGAATATATCGTAGGCTGTAGCGTTAATGCCTAAAATTGAAGAGCAGATTTTCAAGTGAAAGTGTGTAGGTCTCTAAATCAGAAATGAGCAGATATTCATTTTTTTGGTGTGCCTGACTTGTCAGACCCGGTCCAAAATTAAGCGCAGAAATACCTCTTGCACTGAGTTGGGCAACATCTGTCCAGGCTTGTTTGGCTTTGATTTTAAGATCAAGCGTTTGAATCAGTTTTTCAAAAAGGGGAGTTTGAATCACTGCGCCAGCGTCCACACTGTCCAGCCATTGGATATTTTCTTCCAAGGCCCCCGCTTCCAAGAGCCATTCTAAAAGTTCTGCTTCTGCTGCTGTCAGGCTATGAACAGGTGCAAAACGGTAATTGAGATTGGCAGTCCACCAGCCCGGTAGGGAAGTTCTACCGGGTTCCGACTGGCTTTCAGTAATCTGCAAAATATCAAAAAATTCAACACTAAATATTTTTTGGGCCCGAGGTTTGAATTCTGAGATTTTCTGAATAAAGGGCAAGGCATTGTAGATGGCATTGCTGCCATTCCAGGGACGGGCGGAATGACAAGCTTGACCTGGTATCGTGACCCTGGCATGAATGCTGCCAACACAGCCTATTTGGAGTGTTAAATCAGTGGGTTCCCCGACGATGGCCAGATCCAGGCTTGTAAAGTAATCGGGAAAGACTTGAATTAAATCATAAAGCCCATTCTGTACCAAGGGGGTCATTTCTTCACGCGCATATAAAATGACAGAGAGATTAAAATTTTGGGTAAGCTGAGTGCCATATTTTTCAAGTAAATAAAAATAGCTGGCCAAAGCTCCTTTCATATCCGAAGCCCCTGAACCATATATTTTGTCTTGCTCTACTCTGGGTAAAAACCATTCGGGCACAGTATCGGAATGCCCCACCAGGGCTAGATGCGGTTTTCCGGTTTGCCAAGGCAAATTCAGGATCAGGGAATCCTTGGATTCCAATATCTTCATTTCAGGCAGAATTTTTTGAAATTTATCCCTGATCTCAGTAACCAGTTTTTGTTCCTGAAAGGTTGCAGAAGGTGTAACCAGCAGATATTCAAGCCATTCAATCAGATTCATACTTGAAAATTGCGAATTCTTCTGGCAATTTCTTCGGTAAGCTGATCTGTAACACAATAGATCATACGTACATAGCCTTCTCCATCCTGACCAAATGCCGTTCCAGGGGTGAGTAAAAGCCCAAGCTTGATAAAGGCTTCAATCAAAGCTTCAGAGGTTTTAAAGTCTGGGTGATTGAACCAAAGATAGAATCCTGCCTGAGCCCCAAAAACCTTGCAACCCATTTGCTCAAGGGCCTGAGTCAGCAAATCGCGTTTTTTGCGATAGCTTTCAGCAAAATCTCGGGGATGTTGATCATCATTCCAGGCCGCAATTCCCCCTTTTTGAATAAAGCTGGGCGTTCCAACCCCAATGGGTTCACGCAGTTTACCAAGCAGTCTAATGATTTCATGATTTCTGCTGAGCATCGCTCCCATTCGGTAGCCTGTCATGTGGCTGCGTTTTGACAAAGAACGCAGTACAAGCCATTGTTGGCTCTCAATTTCAAGACAGGAGGCCGGGCGCTCCTCAGTATAATAGAGCTCATTGTAGCATTCGTCTGAACAGACCAAAAAACCATACTTTTCTGCATATCCCAGCAATTTTCGATAATAGCTTTGACTGGCAAGTGCGGTGGTTGGATTGTGAGGAGAATTGATCCAAAATATTTGGCATTTCTCCCAATCTTGAGCTGAGAGAGCATCTAAATCAGGTAAAAAACCACTTTCTTCTGTTAAGGGCAAATGCCGCAAGGGAATATTCAGGGTTCGGGCTGCTGCTTCGTAAACGGGATAGGACAGGGAGGGAATCCACATTTCTTGACCGTTTGACCAATCAAAGAGCAAAGGCAGATGGAAGATCGCCTCTTTGGTGCCATTGCAAGACAGAATCTCTTTGGCCGGGTCAAATTTTTGGTCGTAGTAGCGTTTTGCCCAATTGGATACAGCTTGAAGATATTCACTTTCCCCTCTGTTTTTAGGATATTGAGAGATGGGGGTGGCCTGCAAGGCTTGGATAACGGCTTCAGGCACTTTCGGATAGGTGGGTTCTATCGGATCTCCCATGATCAGACTGATGATATCCTTGCCCTGCGCCCGCAGCGCATTTAGGCGTTCATTTAACGCAGCAATAAAATAGGTTTGGCCTTCCAGCAAATAGGGATTAAATTTCATAGCAGCACTTCCTTAAAATCACAATTGACAGAGGTATTGTGACATGGGCAAGTTATGAAAACCAAGTAAAAGGAAGATCCCCTTGGACAAGCTAGCTTAAATAGCGATTGATCAGCTCCAGCGATGGCGATGAACTAGAGGATGACAGTCTAAACAAATCTTCTGCAAGGGTTTGCAGTAATTCTATTTGCTTCAAGCGATTTTTCCAATCCTCAGGCAGGGCATTCAAACCATTGATAAGCCCCAGAATCTGGCCCGTCAAGATGCCCGTACTGTCAGAATCACCTGAATGATTCACTGCAGCTAAAACTCCCTGTTTAAAATCCTGGGTATGATTGAGAGCACAAAAAACAGACATCGCCAGTGCTTCTTCTCCGACTGCACCTGGCCAACCTTTCCCCATTTTGGCGAGTTGTTCAGGGCTGGTTTTTAGGCCAGAGGCATGCATTTCAAGGGCTCGATCCAATTCAAAATAGACTTCCTCATGTTTGGGATAGGCTTTTAAAAGCGCAAGACATTCATAGAGCGATTTTTTAAGTTCATTTCCCACTACAAGCAAGGCAATCAGGCCAGAATAAGCACCTGCAGATAGATAGCCGCTGGCGTGACTGTGGGTGATGGCGGCCGCATCGGCTCCCAGACGGAAGGCTTTTTCAGGATCTTGCCAAAAATAGAGGCCAATTGGCGCGACGCGCATCACCCCGCCACAGCCCTTTGAGTTGTTCAGGGCATAGTTTCGACTGCCCATTTTCCCACTGCTTAAAGCATTCAGGCAGGTTTGACCAGGTGCCTTCTGTTGGAAGAGGGGTTTCTGCTTCAGCAAAAATCCTGTTCTTAAAGAGGGCGGAATGGGTTCTCCTTGGGTATAAAGCCATCTCAGATAGCTCTGGAAGATCAAGGTGATTAACTGGATATCTCGTCCATCATTCTGTAAGCCAAAGCGGAGCAAGCCCTCTGCTGTGAAAAGCGTCATTTGGGTATCATCTGTGAACTCAGGATCCACTAAATTCTGTATTCCGGCTTCCCCATAGGTTTTGCGAATTTCTGCTATATCTTGAAACTCGATTGGACCTCCCAAAGCATCTCCCAGCGCACCGCCTATCAAGCAGGCTTGATAGGCAGCGATGTCCTGACGTGTTTGCATAGCATTCTCCCCAAACAGATCTGAATGAATCCAATTTATCATAGCTTCTCGACACTATTTTTGAAAGCAGGCTAGACTCTAGCCCATTGATTAAGAGCAAACTGAGCATTCCGAGGTTATTGTTTATCCCTGAACACAGCCCCAGGCTTTTTCTCCCCTTGAAACTTCAGAGATGCTTGAGATGAAATGGGGCCCGACTCCTACGGGTGGCGCAATTGCTGCAAATACAACAGATAGCAAATTTAAAGAAGCTTTGATTGCAAAATTTTCAAGCTTAGAACAGTTTAAGCGGTCATCAATGAAATTTTTGTTTTTTCAAGAATATTATCAAAATATGAGTTCACCGCATGAAAAAGCAAATGATTAACTAATTTTTTCTGTTCTGAGGGATTTAAGAGCGGGGGATTAAATTTTTTGATTTTTTCTTTGCGTTTTTTTTCTAAATGATCTAGGGCATTATCCACTGATTCATCTTGATTTTGAGAAAGCAGGATTTTGCGTTTGATCTCAAAATTTGTTTGTAAATCCGCCAGTTCAATAAAACGTATTAAATGCTTCTGTAGATTTTGATTGAGAGCGGTTGGTCTGGGCAAAAGCGCTAAAACTTTTTCGCGTTCATGTTCAAGGCGAATGAGTTCTTCATAGGGATCATTGATTTCAGCTGCTGAACAAACAACCAAATCTGACAGGCGCAAAAGAACGTCCATTTCCTGAGATACCTGTTCTGAAAAAACGGTCATTTCTGGACTCATAATAAACTCCCATCACGGAATACTCTTAGCTTTAGTTTTTATGTTTTAACACAAAAGTTTCTTGGGTATCAAGTCGAAATGTCACAAAAAAGTAACAATTTAGAAATATTGTACTAAATGACGTTTAGATGACGCGCAGAAAAGTTACTTTTCTGCGAAAAGATTTAGAGTTCTTGGGCACTTAAAACAAATTGGAAGGGAGGGCCCTTTTTACTTTTTTCAAGCCAGCTTGGCTTTTCTTCCAGTGCGATATTCTGAGCGTGTAGTAGCCCCTGATAGATCTGCCACAAATTGTAATCTTGTCTAAACTTAGAGCTGCTTGAAGAGATTTGCATTGTAAAGTGCATTTTTGCCAAAGCAAAAGCCTGGTTCAACCAATTTAGATGCTGAGTGGGTATATTCCTTTGCTTGAATAAGTTAATTGCCCACCTTTGGTGCTCCTGAAAAAACAAGTCCCAAGCCTTAGACTGAGTTATGCCGGTAATCACGAAATCTTCTACACTCAGCCAGCCACGTATTCCTGGGCTGATAGGGCCTTGGCAAAGCTCAGTTTCGCCTCCCTGAATGGCGTTTGCTTTGTGAAAGAGAAATTGAATCAGGTCTGAAATCAAGGAGCTGTGTGGTTCCTTTAGGTAAGCTTCCAGCATATCGAAAAAACTAAGCTGACACAGGCCATGCATCAACAAAAGGGGGATTTGTAAGAGCTTTCGATTAAAATACAGAATTTCATAGAGCCAAGCCAAGACCCGCATTTTCACCCAATCATCGCGCGTATACGAATGACAGGCGATTAACATGGTTTGTTTTTCGATAACTTCTGAGGCATCGATGCTGGAAAATGGGGCAAGATAAGGTTGTGTGACAGTTTCTAAAGCATATTTCTGAACAGACTCAGGAGCTGAAATCGGAGCATTGGGCAATAGATAGACAGGATAAAATCTGATTTGGTGATGCTGTCCTTCCTCGATGACCTGAGAGATGCCCTTGGCAAAACTGGCATAGGTTTCTCCAGGCAGACCAATCAGGAGATCGGTATAGGTTGCGATGCCTTCTTTTCGAAAGCGAATCTGAAGATCTCGATAGGTTTGCAGCGAGATATTCTCTCGTCTAACTTCTTGGAGTGCCTGTTGCGAAATACTTTGTAGAGAGAGGGTTACAATTTGACTCAAACCGCTCTTACAGAGAATTTTCTGTATATTAAAGGCGCGATCTGTTGCATTCTTTGTATTTTGTACATAAAAAGATTTTGGATATCTTGTTGTTTTAAAATATTCAACTATCTTCTCTGATATGTGAATATCTCTGGGTAAAATTCCGAAATTTGCATCACAACAATAAACCAATTGGATTTTGTTTTTTGAAAACCACGCGATTTCTTTTTCCAGGCGCTCAAGATCAAAGCTGTTGACTTTGTTTTGGGTTGCAGAACCCCAATCACAAAAACTGCATGAAAAGGGGCAGCCCCGGTTGGTTTCCCAAAGTGCTACCCATTCTTGCCAGGGGTTTGAACGTAGCAGAGAATCAAAAACATGAGTTAAATAAGGAGAGGGAAACCTCTCAAGATTCTTTTCTCTGGGTAGAGGGGGATGTGTTTCAAACTGATTTGAGGAATTGAGAAAGCTGATGCCCGGAATGCCTGACCAATCCCGTGTATTTAAATTTTCAAGCACCTGCAAGAATACTTTTTCGCCTTCTCCGTGTACACAGAGATCGATCCAAGGGTTCTCTAGCAGAAATTGTGAAGCCTGATCCGGGATTTGAGGGCCACCCGCCACGATCAAAACATCAGGTTTGAGGCGTTTTATATTTTTTGCGAGTGCCATTGAATATTGAAAATTCCAGACGTAGGTGCTGATAGCGACCACATCGACGAATTGAAAGAGGGGGAGCATTAACTCCAATCTTTTGCGCTCAAACAAAGGCGGGAGAAAGGTATAATGCCCGGGATTTTTTGCGTGTTTTTGTGCATAAGCCTGTAGCAGACCCACTGAATAGGGAAGATAATTCTGACGCAGGAGGGGTTGATTGATTTGAACCGTTTGAATAATCCATGAGTTGGTGAATCGCATATATACTCATTTCCTGAACGCTTGAGATAGTTTAACAGGTTATTTGAGCTTTCGCTTTGGTTTTAATTAATGGGCTGGGGGAGGAGCATGGGGTGCTTGAATTGAGTAAATACAAAGGATTATGCTATAATCCTGGATGTTCATTTTTTGAAAAAATTGAATATTTTAGTGTGCGCGTATGGCGCGAAAGGAATGAAATTGGACCCTGACAGTAGTCACTTATTCACAATCTTTGGCGTTATTGTGGCCTGTCTTTTTCTCTCTGGCTTTGTTACTGCATACGAGACAGCCTTTGCAGGGCTCTCCAGAGTCAGACTTCAAAAAAGAGCAGATGATGGCGATAAGCGCTCAGCTTATCTACTGAAATTATTGACACAACCCCATAAAACCCTTTTGACACTGATGATCGCCGATTGGCTTGCTGATATTCAGTTTGTTGTCCTCTTGGCCTATCTTATTTTTCACTACACTCACAATTGGCTTGCCGTCGTTGGCATCAGTTTTCTGGCGACCCCTGTATTGTTGTTTGTGGGTGAAATTTTACCCAAGACGATTGCCAATAGGCAACGTGAAAATTTTGTCTATGCCTGGTTGCCGCTTTTGCGGATTTTGATGACGATTTTTAATCCAATTGTCAGTATGATCAATTGGATTGCCCGTCCCATGCTTGAAAGCGTGGGTGCCCGCTTTGGACAAATTATGCCCGATCTGACCGAAGAAGAAATTATGCAAATGGTAAATCTTGGCGGAAACACGGGACTTTTAGATAAAGATGAATCAGATTTGGTTCATTCTGCATTTACTTTTGATGACACACCTGCGAGCTCAGTTTTGACGCCACGCGTGGATATGCTTTGTATTGAGGATACAACCAGTCTTGAAGAAGTCCTTGAATTGATGGCCAGCGATGAAGGCTATTCGCGCTTGCCCGTCTTTCATGACAATTTGGATCAAATATTAGGGATCGTTCATCTGAAGGATCTCGTAAGAGCCAAGCTGAAGGGTGAAGATGGCTCTCAGCAAGTTAGTAAATTCGTTAGAAAAGTTCATCATATACACGAATTTCAGCCTATTAATACTGTTTTAAAGCAAATGCAAAGCAAGCGTATGCCCATGTTTATTGTCACCGATGAATATGGCGGAACGGTTGGCCTGGTGACGATTGAAGATCTCCTCGAAGAAATCGTCGGAGAAATTCATGATGAATATGATGACGATGAGCAACCCCCGATTGAAGTGATCGATACGCACACGATTCTCGTAGACGCCCGTTTAAGTGTATCGGATATCAATGAGGCGCTGGATTTGGATTTACCCAACAGTCAATCTGTCGCGGGCTTGGTTTTTAATACCTTGGGTGAAGCCCCTTTGTCGGGTCAAAGTATTCAAATTGGCAATGCACAACTGACTGTCGATGTCGTGGATGGGATTCGTATTCTCAAAGTGAAAGTACATAAATTAAGCGCTGCGGACGCCCAGGAGGCCGTTTTAGATTCCTGATTTGACAAATCTCTGAGTTTTTGATTTGCTGGTATCACAAAGGCAGGAAATTGAGTCAATGTCACATTATATTGTCTTGGCTGGAACCACTGGGGTTGGAAAATCTACGCTCACCAGAAAACTTGCAAATAAGTTTCATTTCCATGCATTTTACGAGCATTTGGACGATAACCCTTATTTGGCGGATTATTATGCTGGAAAAGGTAAGGAAATCTGTTTTGAAATGCAGGTTTACTTTTTAGGTCAACGTGTAGCGCAACAAAAAGAAATTGAAAAAATGTTGCGCACAGGCACCAATGTCATTCATGACCGTTCGATCTATGAGGATTTTCATATCTTTACACAGCATCAGTACAATTGTGGTTATATCAGCGATTTGCAGTTTGAAAATTATAGACGCCTTTTTTTTACCGTGACAGATTTGCTCTACCCGCCTGATTTGATTATTTATCTACATGCCTCAACCGAAAGACTCCTTCAACAGATTTCTCAGCGGGGCAGAGAGTATGAGCAAACCATTGATTTAAAATATTTAGAGCAGATCAATGATTTGTATCAGGAATGGCTAGAACGTTTGGAACAAGGCCCTTCTACAATGCCTTTACTTCCAGTGGACGTTTGCGAAACAGATTTACAGGGGGCTGATTTTGAAAGCTTTGCCCAAAGTTTTCAAACCCGATTAGAGCGCCTTAAAGGATTTTCTCGCACGTGAGAGTAACTTTGAATTGAATATCCCCCGTATTTTGATTGGCCCTCTGTTTAACCCGGGCGTGATTGGCTCCTACTTGCACCATCCTCAGATCAAAGTCTTTATGAGTGGCACCCAAGCGACGATTGATCCACGCTATGACACTTACTATGATATCGAAAAGGATACGCTTAGCGATTTATTCAAGCGACTCCCCTCAGATTGGCAACCCGAATACCTGATCTGGTGGGACGCAGTTTATCAAGCGATTCCTCCTGGGATTCAGGAGATTGGTATTCCCACCCTTTTAATCCCTGGGGATTGGAATTTACAACTTTCCGGACTCTGGAAATATTTTTTACTTTTTGATCATATCCTGGCAGATCGGGCTCTTTACGAAATTCTAGATTCCCAAGGGATTACCAATTTACATCTTTGGCCGGGATTTTCCTTTGAACCCCAAAAGCACAGACGTTTAACGGATGTGGATAAGGTCTATGATCTGGTTTTTATCGGCAATATCAACCATTATGTTCAGCGAGAACGGGGTTTTTATTTAGAACGAATTGGGGCCCTTTCAGATAAATACCGTGTCTTGATTGCTTCTGGTGTTTTTGGAGAAGATTATACCCGATTGCTGAATCAAGCAAAGATAGTGTTTAACTATACTATTTGCAGGACGATGAATATGCGTGCCTATGAAGCTCCAGCCTGCGGCGCTTTGTTGATGATCGAAAAGGATAATCTTGAGGTACGGGATTATTTTGAGGATGAGGTTTCTTGTGTATTCTATGATGCCCAAAATCTTGAGCAAAAAATTGAGTATTATTTAAGACATGAAGAAGAGAGGGCACGCATTGCCGAAGCAGGTTATCTTAAAATCCAAGCCCATTCCTATGAAAAACAATTTGAAGATTTGCTGTCCTTACTGCCTCGACTGAGTAAAAAAAGGCAGGGGCGAGCACCCGCTACTCCGTTTGAAATAAAGTGCATTGAAACCCGACAAATATTTCAGAGCAATACCCCACGTTCGCCTGAGCGTGCCATACATGAAATCTTGGTTTTACCGAATGTAAGTGCTGAAGTTCTCAATCAAAAAGGTGTGTTTTTAATCTCTGGGATTCATAGTGGGACTGCGTCTTCAGCAGTTCAGGTTCAAGCTGAACTTCATGCCCAGGTAGATATGGGGCAGATTTTTTTACTTGAAGCGCTCAAACTTGCTGCTGAGAACCCCGTTATCAGATGGAATCTGGGATGGTCGTATGAGTTGCTTGGGAAAAAGGAACAAGCCCTTGTTGATTACTCTCAAGCATTGGAATGGGTTGAAAAGAGTTCAGCCCTGGACTGGTGCGAGACTTTGCCTGTCTTACCTGAACGCTATACCCATTTTGAGGTGGAATGGGAATCTGCATTTCGTCAGCTCAAAAGCTCGAAACATCCGTCTGGTCAAGAAATTCGTAGTTTATTGTCATGGATGCTCTTGCTACGCCTTGCCATGCTACAAACAGATTCGCATGAAAGACTCCACTATTTGATTCGTGCGTTGATCAAAAGGCCTGATCTGGGTGATGTGCCCTTTCTCTTGGGAAAACTTTGGAAAGATTTAAAGTATCCAAAGCGTGCTTTGTCTGCTTTCCAGATCTCAAAAAACAATCAAGCCTATTTTGTCAGTGCATGGATTGAAACTTTGCAATTGTTGATTGAAATGAGAGAAATTGAGAAAGCGAAGGCGTTCAATCTACGCTGTCTACCCCTCTTAAAAGCGCATCATAAACTTGCTCTCAGCTTTCAGACCTTTTCGGAAACATTCTTATTGCTTGAGATTATTGAGTTGATGCAGCAGGGTTTCAGTGCTGATCGTCTCGCCTCCATATTGCTTCGCTTAAAAAAAATTCAATCATTGCTCATGATTCAACAGTTTTTGAATTGGGCTTTGCTGGCGATAAGCGCGATCAATCCCATTTGGGAGCCCTTCTTTGTGACTGTTTCTTTTCAATGGTCTGCGAACTTGCCTGAGAATCCCCCTGATTTGGAGCCCATACTCTCTCTCTCCGAGGGGGCAGTCGCCGGTATTTTTGTGGGAGAAGTTCTAAATCCACCTCATTTCATCAAAAGAGTTTATGATTTTGATGAGTATCCTTCTCAGGGTTGTTTGAACCTCGTTGATTTTCCTGCTCTGTTCCCCCCTAAATTTGAAACCGATTTGATCATAGAGGGGCTTTCTGATTTTAATCTTTTGGTGGGTATTTCGGCCAATGAAACACGCTTGGAGCGAGCATTTTACAAGCTATTATGCGAATTTGTTCTGAAACATCAAGATATTCGCTTGATTCTTTGGTGCACATCCGCTCTTCAAGCTGAGCAGCTTGAGTTTCTTGAAGCTGTTTTTGCCGAGTTACCTGAGGAAGCCATTCTGTTTTTTCCTGAAATGCATGAACATGAAAAAGTCGCTTTGCTCTTTGAAAGCTGTCAGGCATTTACAGGCTGTTTTTATTCTGAGCTGAATGGCTATTATCAATGGGCGTTACACAAGGGGATTCCACTCTGGTTGGCCATACATCCCCAGGAAATGAAGCGTAATTTTTCTGAAGACGGCTTACCAGCTCTGACTCCGATTCAAAAACTTTCGGATTTGGAAATTGCCTATGATAACTACGCGACACAAGTGGACTTTTTGTTGCAGTTAAATCAGACATGGAGTGCAAAGGCTGAGCAGGTTCAGGCAAAACGCCTGTTGGCGGCTTGGAATTTGCGCTTAAATTGGATCGAAGCGCAGTTTTTGGGGCTCAAATAGCATGACGAAATATATTTTTAAAATTCAATCAAAAAGAAAAATCAGTGACATATTCTCTTCAAATTCTTATGTTACTCTTATTTTCAAGACCAGTTATTTCTGGATTCAAAAACAGTCCACTGGTTAGCCCATCAAAACTCTAGCTGGCGCCCCTTCCTGGGGCGTTTTTTGTTGGGGATTTACTTTCTACAGAGGCAATCAATTGATTTAAATATTGATTTTCACTGAGATAATCATCGCAGTTTTGACAGATAGAGGGCGTTTGCTCTTGAATTTCACGGCGAAAATTCTGATAGGCTTCACCTGTCCAGATTTCAGAGAAACCTTCTGTTTCACTGAGTTGAGCCAAGGCTTGTTTTTCTCCCTTTAGCATACAGCAAGCATAGACTTTACCGTCGGCAGCAATCAAAGTATGCAGCCAGGGGGCAAAACATAAATTTTTCTGATAAAACCCTTTGGCATAGAGCCCTTGAGCAGAAGCTGAAATTTCAGTCTGACTTGTTCCAAAAGGATAGGCTTCAAACGCTGTGCGAATCAGTCCCCATTTCAAAGCTTTTTCTGCAAATTCAGGAGCAATTTCACGGTTGTATGTTTTTATTTGGGCTTCGTTCAGCCTGATCGACGGCCCTGTTTCTTGGTGAAGGTCGTCAACAGGTAAAAGGCGCAGTCGGTGTATTCCCAAGTCGTGTGCCAGTTGTGGCAGGTCTTTGAGTTCATGAAAATTCATGGCAGTTACCACAGAATTTGCTTTTAAGCTGATGAGTTGTGAGGATTGCTGGATGGCAGAGCGGGTATTTTCAATACCTTTGATCAGTTTTTCCCATTGAGCTTCTCCTCTGATTTTTGTAAAGGTCTGCGGATTGGGGCTGTCAATTGAAAAGGTGATTTGGCTTAAACCGGCAGAAATGAGTTCTTCGGCTCTTTGCTGTGTCCAGAGCGTACCATTGCTGACGAGTGTGACATGCCTGCCATGATCTGTCAAATAGCGAATTCCTTGTGCCAGCCAGGGAAAGATCAAGGGTTCGCCCCCTGAAAAATGAACCTTTTTGGCTTTCAAGAAGATCAAATCATCAAGTACCGACTTTAAGCTTTCCCAAGAGTTGAAATAGCTGGGCCTGGGTGGTTTTTTTCCCTCAATACGCCACTGTGAACACATCCTGCATTTTAAATTGCAGTGCCAGGTCAGTTTGATTTTTACACTCAGCGGACGGGGTGGCTCTTGACCTTCTCGCATGCGTATCAGTTTTTTAGGGCGCTTGCCGAAATATTGATCCAGTTTATACATTGTCTAATAGGTATCGCGATCAGACAGTAGCGATTCTAAACTATCTGCTTTCTCTGCAATTTGAAGCACTGCAGAACGGATCTCAAGCGCTTGTGCGGTGTCTGCCAATTGATTGTCAGTGACCATAAACAGTTCTTTATCTCCTAATTTGCCGATGCCAATTGCGCCATAAGCCAGTTTGGAATTCTCTTCTAAACAGAGCTTGTGGAGATTGGGATTGTTTTCTCCACAGAAAGACTGAATAGCGATCAATTGGCGTCCACTCATATCTTGCCTGTCAAAGCGCAGATGAACGGTTTGTTTTCTATTTTGATTCACGGGAATCTGGATTTTAAATTTCTTATCTTTGGTTTCTATTTGGGCATTCAGATCAAACAAGGCATCGTGCAAAAGGGACAATTCCCAGCCCGTTTCGCGTTCCGATTTCATCGCCTTTGCTTTGAGTGGGATATCTGAAATTTCCTTGAGTTGATTGCTTTGATGTATCAGACCTGTCAGTGCAGAATCTAATTCTTCCTGATCGAGAGTTTTATAGAGCAGGTTTTTGATTAAGCAGAGTGAGGGGGTTTGAGCCGCTTGCTCCTTATACAGTGCAAACCGACCATATGCCAAGGCTGGATTTGCTTTCAGCAAGTTTTCAAAAGAAGGTGTTTCAAGTTCGAAGGGCAGTGTCAGGCGAAGAAAAGTTTCACCGTCTATCACGAGAAATGAAATCAAAAGACTGTTGGCGGCCTCTGTGTTGGATTTGAGCGTGACGCGGTAGCCACCTTTTCCCAAGGGGGTATAGTTCAAGCCTGGAATGCTACTTTGATTTAAAAAAGTGGTAAGTCGCGTGGTTGAGATAGGAGTGGGTTCAGACGGAAGTGTTTGAACAGCTTCTGAAGGGATCTGGTTCGCTTGGTTCTGTAAGAGAGTCGCTTTGGGTGGGATATTTTCTTGCTGTGAAGTGGTTTGGGCTAAGCGCAAGTCCTTTTGTGTTCTGGGTTCAAGATTTAAATAGGCATTTTTAAACAAGACAACCATCTCTCTTGCCAATAATTCTGAAGATAAGATCAGTTTTTCTTGTGTGGTTGCGATTTCTTTTCGCAAAGGAATTAATTTTTTGGTTCCCTGATAAAGTAGTTCATTGGGGAGGATTTTTCCTTTTTCAATTTCTTGAAACCGAATTACGGAACCTCCTTTCTCCTTGAGTTTGTCCATGCAGCGCAATTGCACTTGATTGCCATCTGCAAGCGTGAATTTAAGAGCAGCCCAGGTAAATTTATAATAGGACTTTTTTGAACCTGAATACGGGCTGGTTTTTTGTTTGTATTGATCCTTTTGGGTATACTTGCCATGATCCAAACTTCCTTTTAAACCTGATTCAGGATGTAGATCCTCCCGAATGGTATGAAAAAATCCGGCAAGTAATTTTTGTCGGGCGTGTAATAATTGATATTTCTTTTTTTGACTGTTGAAGATACCGAGCATCACAAAAAAACCAATCACGAGGCCAATAAAGGTCAGAACAACGAGCACGCCTTCTTCATCATCAAACAATTCAAAGGTATCAGCAGACCAACCCATGATTAGAAATGAGAAAAAAAGATAAAAGAAGAAGCTAATCCAGAAAATTTTTCTTGATTTATTTTTGATTTGTTCACAGTAACTCCCAAATGCTGCGAAAAAATGAGGAATTTCATCAGTACGCAAATAGAGGCG